>CAYZKI010000328.1:1170-3592 GCA_964478745.1 uncultured Bacteriovoracaceae bacterium | reverse complement strand
GTCATAGGTGTAGACGAGGATCTCGGGCTTTCGGGGCTCCGCCTGAACCGGAGAGACCGTGAAAAGCAGCGCAAGCGCGCACGCGAGTGGAAATCGGGACATCGAGGACCTTTCCTTCGCCAGCATTATCTGGATCAAGTGCCGGGAAGCTCACGCCTCCCTCAGGGTCGCTCGGATTCCCGAGCCTCTCAGCCGCGTACTTCGCAGCTCCCCTAGGTTTCCGGATGCGGAGGACGAGGGTCCTCGCGCTTCGGAGAGTCTTTGCCGCCCTTGGGCTTCAGCAGACGCACCTTCGTGTTGCGCTCCTCCGCCGTCTCGGTTTCGTAAGCCCAGAGGATCTCGCAGTTCTGCAGGTGCGTCGTGCTTTCCTCGTGGGCCGAGCGGATGTGAACAATGCCATTCTCGTAAAGGATTACTTCCGCATGATCGATATAGGTCCCTTCTTCACCGGGATAGAAGAAGATCACGCGGGCAGCCAAACCCTGTCTGAGAACGCGAAGCGAACTGCCGCCGAAAAGACTCATCCCCTCCCTTCTAAGCCTTTACCTGACCGTTGACAACGGTCGCCTGCCTGCACTTGGCGAAACCCCGGGAAAGAGCTAGAAAGACCCCATGCGCGCCGCAGCAGCAGACTCGAACCTCATTCCGGCCGGGCTGGATCTCTTTCAGGAGATCGAGCGCCTCAAGAAGGAAAAAAACGCTGTGATTCTGGCTCATTACTACCAGGAGCCCGATATCCAGGACGTGGCCGACTTCATCGGTGACAGCCTGGAGCTGGCGCGGGCGGCCCAGCGATCGAACGCGGACCTGATCGTTTTCGCGGGCGTTCACTTCATGGCCGAGGGGGCCAAGATCCTGAACCCGACCCGGAAAGTAGTCCTTCCCGACCTCAGGGCCGGGTGCTCGCTCTCGGACAGCTGCCCGCCCGAGGCGTTCGCCCGCTTTCGAGCGAAGTACCCCGACCACGTGGTCGTCACCTACATCAACTGCTCGGCGGCGATCAAAGCCCAGAGCGACGTGATCTGCGCGAGCTCGAACGCGGTCAAGATCGTGAGCCGGATCCCGAAGGACAAGGGCATCATCTTCGCCCCGGACCGCAACCTCGGCGCCTGGGTGGCCAAGCAGACCGGCCGCGAAATGGTCCTTTGGCAGGGCACCTGTATCGTCCACGAGACTTTCTCCGAGCGGAAGATCGCCGAGCTGAAGGTGCAGAACCCCGAAGCCGAGCTGATCGCGCATCCCGAGTGCGAGCCCTCGCTGCTGGCGAAGGCCGAGTTCATCGGCAGCACCTCCGCGCTCCTGAAGCACGTGATCGAGAGCCCGAAGCGCGAGTTCATCGTCGCCACCGAAGCCGGCATCCTTCACCAGATGGCGAAGAAGGCGCCGGGCAAGAAGCTGATTCCCGCGCCGCCGAACCAGAACTGCGCGTGCAACGACTGCCCGTTCATGAAGCTGAACACGCTCGAGAAGCTTTACCTCGCGCTGAAGAACGAGGGCCCGGAACTCGATGTCCCGACCGAGCTTCGCGAGCGCGCGCTCGTTCCGCTTCAGCGGATGCTGGACTGGTCGAAGTAAGGATGACGAGCTACGCCGAGGCGTCGAGACTGATCCGCGCGGCGGCTGATCCGGAGCGCGCCCGGTTCTTCCAGGGCTTCTTTCGCACGGGGCCGGGTGGCTACGGCGAAGGCGACGTGTTCCTGGGCCTCACTGTCCCCGACGTGAGGGCGATCGCGCGTAAGTGCCGCGGGCTTCCGCTCGCCGACACGCTCCGGTTGCTGCGCTCCAAGTTCCACGAGGGGCGGCTCCTCGCGCTCATCGTCCTGGGAGAACAGTACAAGAGCGGCGACGAAGCCGCGCGAACCCGAATCTTCAAGGCTTACCTCTCCCATCGAAAGCACGTCAACAACTGGG
This sequence comes from uncultured Bacteriovoracaceae bacterium, assembly GCA_964478745.1. Classification (GTDB taxonomy): domain Bacteria; phylum Bdellovibrionota; class UBA1018; order UBA1018; family UBA1018; genus CAYZKI01. The sequence goes on along the minus strand of CAYZKI010000328.1, from coordinate 1,681 downwards.
ACCTGGTCGATACCTCGGCCCCGCACATCGTGGGTTCGCACCTGCTCGAGCGCGATCGCGGCATCCTCGACAAGCTCGCCTCGGCCAAAAGCCTCTGGGACCGGCGCATCGCGATGCTCGCCACCTTCGCTTTCATCCGCTCGGGCGAGCTCGAGTGGACGTTCAGGCTCGCCGAGCGGTTCCTCGACGCGCCGGAAGACCTCATGCACAAGGCCGCGGGCTGGATGCTCCGCGAGGCGGGCAAGCGCGACGAGCGCGCGCTCCGGAAGTTCCTCGACCGGCACGCCGCGGTCATGCCTCGCACGATGCTGCGCTACTCGCTGGAGAAGCTGCCGGTCCTGGATCGCAAGCGCTACATGGCGAAGCGAGCCGAATCCGGCGGAAAAGGATCCGGCCGAGCGAGCTCCGCCAGCGGACCTTGAGCTCTACGATCTCGAGTTTCCGGTCAGAGCGTGACCAAAACGCATGGTTTCATAACCATCAGTAAGCGCTAGTCCGAGCATAAGAATAC
>CAYZKI010000328.1:0-1160 GCA_964478745.1 uncultured Bacteriovoracaceae bacterium | reverse complement strand
TGTACTAAAATGCTTTGTCTTTTGGTGCGTGTCGTGCTACAGAGGCCGCACTTGACTGCTCGTCAGTCCGAATAAGGGTCGCGTAACTAAAACGGTCCGTGGGAGTATTTGACATGAAGCCGAAATCGTTTGTGATTGGCCTGGTTACGCTGATCGTAGCGGTCCCTGCTTTCGCCGCTGACAGAATGGAGTGTTTCCAGAAAGATTCAGGTGGGCACTTGGGGGGCGCGATTCTTCCTTCTACAGTCAGCGCGCAAAAGCAGGGTGGATGTCCAATCACTATTACAGTTTCGGTTCCGGTGGCTCTTAGAGAGCATATTTTGAACCTGGCTTCGTACACAACGGCTCCGGGACGCACCCGCCCCTGCTCTTATGTGGGATTTTTTGTTGATGACAACGATAGACCCACAGGGCTTGTCCCGACGCAGTTGAATTGCGGATTTTACTGAGGCACAACCGAAGAAGCTGATTAGGCCTGCCTAGCCGCCCAGCCCGCTTAGCCGCCTCGTCCCGTCAGCGTTTCTGATCCGCGCGCCAGCTCATCGCGTATTCCGGATACTCGACGCTCGCGGCGGCCGCCGTCTCGCGAAGCGGACGCACAGTATCGACCATCACCGCGACTTCCTCGGTGAACGTCTTGTCCTTCGCGTTCGTCGCGGCGTTCGGATGCGGGCCGTGGTGGATGCCTTGCGGATGGAACGTGACCGCGCCTTCCGAGATGCCCTCGCGCGAGAAGAAGTTACCCGCGTGGTAGAACAGCACCTCGTCGAAGTCGATGTTGCGATGATAGAACGGGACCTTCATCGCGCCCTCCTCGCTCTCGAGCGGGCGCGGGAGGAACGAGCAGATCACGAAGCCGCGCGCCAGGAACGTGGTGTGAACGCTCGGCGGGAGGTGATAGCGCGGCGAGATGATCGGGCGGATGTCGTCGACGTTCAGGCCCCACGGCGCGAGGTCGCCCTTCCAGCCGGCGGCGTTCATCGGGTTCCACGGATAGAAGACCTTGGTCCACTCCCCTTCGCGCTTGATGCGCAGCTCGAACTCGCCCTTCGCGTTCGCGCCGGTCTTGCGCTCGCCTTCGGGCAGGCGCGGCGTGCGCATGATCATCGGGTCGAATTGCGCATGGCGTCCCAGCATTCCCCGGTCAGGAAGCTGGATCT
>CAYZKI010000327.1:3252-3628 GCA_964478745.1 uncultured Bacteriovoracaceae bacterium | reverse complement strand
TGCCGAGCGTCGTCCCCCACTTCCAGTGCCCGACCAGGTAGTACGCGATCGAAAGCACCATGTACGCGGCGCTCACCGCGACCTGCTCGGCGAAACCCGAGAGTTCAATCTGCAACCAAAACGCCGCGCCCAGCAATCCCAGGTAGGCGCCCCATGACGCGATGACCAGGATGACCGAGTCGATCCAGGACGCGAAAAAGCGCTGCCAGAAGCCCGCGTAGTCCATGACCGGAAGCTAGCATGACGGCATGGAGATTGCTCGCCCGACCCTCCAGGGGTGATTATGCGCGAACTCTTTCTCTCGACCTGCCTTCTCTCTCTCCTGGCCGTCACCGCGTCCTCGACGCGCGCCGATGATCGTGACTACGCGAACTCG
>CAYZKI010000327.1:1552-3242 GCA_964478745.1 uncultured Bacteriovoracaceae bacterium | reverse complement strand
GCGCAGGCCGCCGAAGGCTCGGGCGCTCTTTCGTCGGCGCTCCTCTATAGGCTCCTCGGGCGCTACTACCAGGTCGGCGACCGCTGGGATGTCGCGGCCTGGCTCGTGGATCACCCGAACCTGGCTCCCAATCCGGGACACGCGCACGCGTCAAGCGCGGGCGCGGGCGCGAGCCGCGGCGGCGTCAGGACGGGCGGGATCTTCCGCTACGAAGTCGTCGCCGTGAAGGGCGCGCCGAATCCCTCCGTCACGATCGAGGTGCGCCAGCTCGACGCGCACGGCTTCAAGCCCGTCGACTCGAAGGTCGAGAAGCTCACGCTCAACATGAACGACAAGATGGTCCAGAGCGAGAAGGCCTACACGCTCCAGGGGCAGGCGCAGCCCGTGCGCGTCGCGCCGAACGGAGTGCGCTCGCGCCTCACGACGCTCGAGCTCTTCCCCCTCGACATCCCGGAGCTCGTCACCGCGGTGGCCGAGACGCCAAAGCGCATGCCGAAGCTTCCGCCCGCGGCGGAGGCCCTCGTCGCCAAGCTCGGCCTCTCGCCGCGGCTGGATAACGCCACCTGGTTCGAGCAGGACGACTTCTTCGGGCGTCCCATCCAGGCGCTCTGGGAAAAGGGCAAGCTCTGGCCCTCTTACTTCAGAACAAGCAACGGCATCGCGGTTCTTCTGACGAGGTAACGACACAATGAGAAATCGACGGCTCGGGGTGGTGGGCAGTGCGTTTCTTTTCGCGGGACTGATGGCCGGCTGCGGGGAGCAGATCGGCGAGCAGTACCCGGACATGGGCGGCGAGTCGGGCGCGTTCGCGCAGCGAAACTTCGCCAACCTCATCAACAACTACCGCCAGGTGAAGAGCGAGCCCGTGCCCTGGGCGGGCTTCTGGTGGCCGTACACCTCGAACGGGATCGCGAACGGCTCCTACGGCGGCGGCAAGAGCCCCGCCGGCAAGTACGACGCCGCCCGCGGAAGGTCCGGAAGCCCCGGCCAGGCCTGGGAGGTTCAGCACCACGGCGCGAAGGTTCCGAAGGTCGAGCCCTGGTGGGGCCACTGCAACGGCTGGGCGGCCGCGGCCGCGCTCTTCCCGGAGCCGCGCGAGGACAAGGTTTCAGGCGGCATCGTGTTCACCGTCGCCGACCAGAAGGCGCTCCTGTCCGAGGCCGCGATGGAGGTCAACGCGGATTTCTTCGGCGAGCGCACCGACCCGTGGGACCACAGCCCCTGGAAGGTGGAGGACACCGTCCCCAACCAGTTCTTCCTCGTGCTCACCAACTACATGGGACGCAAGAAGCATCCGGTGAACATCGACCGCTACACCTATGGCCAGGTCTGGAACCAGCCGATGGTGGCGTACCGCTTCGAGCCGCCCAAGCGCGAGGACTATCTGGGCCCCGATCCCGCCGCTCCGAACGTGCACCGCATGATGGTGACCGTGACGATCTGGTGGGCGAGCGACGCCGTCGCGCCGGGAACGCTGACGGATCCTTTCGATTGGAAGGAAACCCCGCACTTCGACGAGCGCACGCTGAAGGCCGAGCTCTGGCTCGACGGGCCCGTCGTGTTCGACGACGCGGGCCGCGTGGTCCGCAGCGGGAACATCGTGGTCACGCGCGACCCTTCGAACCCCGACCGCGCCGTCGGCGGCGCGTGGCGCAGCGGCGAGAACTCGGACGCGTGGCCCGACTACATG
>CAYZKI010000327.1:0-1542 GCA_964478745.1 uncultured Bacteriovoracaceae bacterium | reverse complement strand
CGCGGACGCGCCGAACGACGATCCGTACGCCAACCCGCACATCGACTTGAACTGGCTGCTCACCTACATGGTGCCCGGCGTGACCGACCCGTCGGCGAACCCGCGCCCGGTCGACCCGGCGCCGGAGCCCAGCCCGAGTCCGCGGCCGAGCCCGCGGCCGTAGATCGGAAGATCATGATGTTACGGGGCTTGATCTAGGCTGAGAACCCCTGCCAGAGCCGGAAAACGGGCTGTGAGATCACCGTGCTCGGATCCAGTCAGGCTCAGGAAGACCCACCCTTCGTGAGCTACGGTCGTGAGAAGCGCGTCCTCCGAGCCGCTCCGCAGGAGACAGAGGTCCTCGGGGAGGTCTGGCTGCTGAAGGTGTATCAAATTGTCGCAAGCGCTCCGGAATGCGCTGACAAACTCCCTGTCATACCGGAACGTAACAATCGTGGCACGATGCCCAGTCAACTTCGTCCCCGGCCATTCGGAGCCTTCAGCGGCCTGAATCCGCATATGCTGAAGCCTCCTCATGAACTCTACCCCTCGCTCATTGATGGGAAGTTCCTCCCGAAGAACCAGCAGCGCACGATCGCAGCTGTTCAATGCGAACTCCAAGATCTGATCGAGAATCGCGCCCTCGGGTCTTGCTCCCAGCAGGTATACCTTTCGATTACTCATAGAATCTCGGCCTCAAACCGCCTGTGAATACTTTGTGCCTGATGACAAGGATTCCAGCTCTGCTCATGAACGGGCCTCAACCATTTTCTTGCGATGCCCATCAAGGTCTTCAGGAAAGTCTCTTCCGAGGCATCGCCATAGAAAAATAGCTCATCGTCAACTGGATCGACATACAAGACCAAGTCCGATGCTAGAGCCGCTTCGAGTTCTCCCACGGTAGGTCGTGCAACCAGCAGCGCCTCCAGACGAGCTCGCGTCATCCCAGCCCCGAGAATCAGGAAATGCGAGTATGGCTTGTGCCAGACACACTTCGTCAGAAACTTCGCTGCCGAGCCACGCTCCTCAGCCCCCTTGAATGAGCTTACCCGCGCACCCCGGATTCGAATCTCTCCTTTGGGCCGAAACAAACGCTCAAGAAAACCTAGCCGCTCGCGGACGACTACGAGCAAATAGCCCCGCTCGAGAATGACCGATGCAAACCTTTGGCAGAATAGCGCTCTGTCGGTTCTCGAGACTATCGCGCTTCCAATCAGGTTTGTCTTGGCTTCGCGTTCGGCAGTGGCACCCAAAAAGCCGCTCAGAGTTCTTCGTGGTCGAACGAAGGCAAACAAGACGAACAAAGCAAGTATGGGAAGAACTGCGTGATGTGGAGACACGTCGAGACCCTGCTGCTCAATCACTATCTGAGGTACTTTGATTGAGGCCATGGCGGCAATCAACAGGAGCGCCACCATACCTATTGCCCATGCCTTGGCGGCAAGGGTTCTCTCGACGACGAGAACCGATATCGCTCGTCGATATTGCCAGAAAGCAAAGACGTTAAGAGAGATTCCGGCTATCACCGATAGAATGAAGGATTCCACCCTGCCACTCAATCAA
>CAYZKI010000326.1:0-3637 GCA_964478745.1 uncultured Bacteriovoracaceae bacterium | reverse complement strand
GATCGAGACCGTCCATCGCCTGAGAGCGCCGGGAGGCTGCGCCTGGGACCGCGCCCAGACCCACCAGTCGCTGCGTCAGTACCTGGTGGAGGAAGCGCACGAGGTCCTCGACGTGCTCGACCGGATCGACTCGCCCGAGAAGCTCAAGGACGAGTCCGTCCGCGGCGCCTTTCGCGAGGAGCTCGGCGACCTGCTCATGCAGGTGCTGCTGCACTCGGAGATGGCCGGCGAGACGGGCGCCTTCGACATCTACGACGTGGCCCGCGGCCTGGACGAGAAGCTGATCCGCCGCCATCCGCACGTCTTCGGGGAGGTGAAGGCCGGAGACGCCGAAACCGCGTTCCAGACCTGGGAGAAGCAGAAGGCGAAGGAGAAGGCCTCGAAGCCCGAGGCGTCGATCCTTGACGGCCTTCCGAAGGGCCTACCCACGATGCAGCGGGTTTTCCGCGTGCTCGAGAAAGTCTCGAAGGTCGGCTTCCAATGGTCCGACCTCAAGGGGCCAATCGACAAGATCGACGAGGAGCTGGCCGAGCTGAAGACCGAGATCGCGGCCGTCGAGAACGCGCGCGCGCTCGGCGAGCCCGTGCCGCCCGCGGCCATGCGCAAGCTCGAGGGCGAGTTCGGCGACCTGTTCTTCACGCTCTGCAACGTCGCCTATCTGATGAAGGTGAACCCGGAGGACGCGTTCCGGCAGATGCTCGCGCGCTTCGAGACGCGGTTCCGCCACGTCGAGCGGCGGCTGAAGGAGGAGGGAAAGACCTTCGATCAGTCGAACCTCGCCGAGATGGACGTCTTCTGGAACGAGGCCAAGCGCCTGGAGAAGGAAGGCAACCGGTGAACCCGGCCTCCTGCGAAGTCTGGGGCCTGACCGGCGGGATCGCCTCGGGCAAGACGACCGTGGCGCGCTTCTTCGAGGCCGAAGACGTGACCGTCATCGACGCCGACCAGATCTCGCGCGACCTCAGCTCCCCGGGCGGAGCGGCGCACGCGGCGATCTTGAAGCGCTTCGGGACCGACGACCGCCGCAAGCTTCGCGAGATCGTTTTTCGCGACCTGGCGGCACGCAAGGATCTCGAGGCGATCCTTCATCCGCTGATCGCGGCCGAAAGCCGGCGGCGGATGGAAGAGGCCGCGCGCCGGAGCAAGGGACCCAAGGCCTCCGACGGACGGACCCCCGTGATCTACGAGGCCGCGCTCCTGGTCGAGACGGGCCGCTACCGCGACTTCGAAGGGCTGATCGTCGTCGAGGCCGCGCGCGACCTGCGCATGCAGCGCCTCGTGAACCGCGACCGCGTCGAGGAGGCGCTCGCGCAGCAGATGATCAACGCGCAGATCTCCGATGCCGAGCGCCGCAAGGTCGCGAGCCAGGTCTGGGAGAACGCGGGCGACCTCGACGAGCTGCGGGCGCGGGTGCGAGCGTTTGTCGCCGAACGGGGTTGGCGTTAGCGATCTTAATAGTTGACTATTAAGATCAAGAATAGTATCTCCTGCGCCTCGAGGAGATACCCATGGCTAAGTCCCTGTACTGCTTGCCCGTTCTCGCTCTGATGATGGGCTCGTTCGCCAACGCAGGCGATCCGGTGATTTGTACCGGCTCCATCCGCGACAAAGCCTCCGACAGGGCCGTCGGCACTCTGAGCGGCGGCGTCTTCGATGTCGATCGCGCCGTCTTCGACAACCCTTACTCGGTCTCAGCCCGCCGCCTCAAGGTGGCCGAGCTCGACGACTACGTCGTGAGCGTCCACCGCACCGCGACCTCCGCGCTGCTGAAAACCCCGGAGATCGCCATCGAGGTCCGCATCGGTAACGAGACGGATCGAGTGGCGGCCGCCCTCGGGCAGCAGCACGCTTTTCTGATCCTCGATCACGGCGGAAAGCAGCTCCTCTTCAACTGCTACGAGAGCGCGTACTACAAATCGCATAACGATCTGCTTTGCGGCACCGACGAGTCGGCGAGGCCGACCTCACCCTACCGCAAGACCTGCGAGTCCCTCTGCGAGCAACCCAAGCGAAACTTCTCCGCCGACTCATTCTGCTACCCGTACGCGAAGTAACGGCGCGCGTCCGAAGGATCATCCGAAGCCGCGGCCTCAGAGCGATCTTCCAGGCGCCCATGGCGGGAGCAATCTGAGTGGACTCCTCCCGCCATGGGCGCCTGGAAGATCGTTCTGAACTAGAAGCTCAGGCTGACGCCGGCCGGACGAATGATATCCAGGAGATTCTGGAACGCCGTGGTCACCTGAACCGCGATCTTGCGGCCCGCGCTCGAGTCCACCTTCTTGATCTCGCCGCTGTTCGTGTAGCTCACGTTGATCGAGCCCAGGGCCGGATCGGTGATCTGGATCGGCTTCGAGTTCTCGTTGTACTTGAACTGGATGACACGCTTGTTCTGGTCGATCATGCTCTTGATGCGGCCGTTGTTGTCGTACAGCAGGCGCACGGCCTTCTTGTCCGAGTTCTGCGCGTAGAGCAGGTTGCCCTTCGGATCGTACTGGAACGTCGACCAGATGGCGCGGTTCTTCTGGCCCTTCGGGTAGCGCACCACGCGGCTGACCTTGCTCACGCGGTTGTCGTACTGGAGCTCGGTGATCTCGTTCGGCGTCACCTTCTTCGTGACGTGTCCCTTGGCATCGTACTGAAACGTGGTCAGCTCGTTGCCGCGCTTGATGCTGAGCGGGAGGCCCGTGCCCTCCTGGTAAACCGTGTCGGTCTTCTCGCCGTCGAGAGTGGTGATCAGCCGCTGAGTCCATTCCTCGCCGTCGGCGCGGCGCTTGAGGAAGTACTCGTACTTGCTGTTCGAGATGCTCTTGCCGTCGCTGCTCTTCACGGCGACGCTCACCGCGTACTTGTCGCGATCGCCCGAGTCCAGGTCGTAGGCGTACTCGGTGATCGTGTTGTCGCGATCCTTCACGCTCTTGATGTTCTCGTACTTGTCGGGACCGTAATAGGTCATCACCATCGTCGTCTTGTCCGAGTAGGCGATCTCGGTCATGTTGTGATGGTTCTTGCTGTCGTACTTGAAGGCATACGCGTTGCCGTCGACGTCCTTGCTCGCGACCAGCTCATGGCCGGCGTTGTACCTGTAAGTCGCGACCTTGCCGTTCTCGCCCTCGATCTTCTCGAGAAGGCCCTGGTTGTTGAACGTGAAGAACATCTTGCGGTTGAAGTTGTCGACCAGGCGCTGGAGCTTGCCGTCCTTGCCATAGGCGAGATCGATGAAGTTGTTGTTCTTGTCCTGGATCTTGACCAGCTTCCCGTCCTCGTTGAACTTCTCGACGCGGCCGTTGTCGAACACGCGGAAGTAGCCGTCCTTCACCTTGCGGATGTACTGGAAGCTGAAACGATTGGAGACGAGCTGGGTGTTCTCGGCGAGCTGGCGCGGCTTGAGCCTGCCCTGCGCGCGGAACTTCTCCCACTCCTTGTTCCGGAACTCGGCGTCGCCCTTGAGGCGCTTCTTGTATGCCACGAGCTGGTCGGCGCTGCCGACGCCACCCACCTGCTGGGCGGTCTTGGCGATCATCTCGACCGCGGCGTCGAGCTCGGCCGCCCTGAACTGGGTCGGGATGAAGCGGTTCTCGGCGCCCCCGCCGTACTCGTGCACGACGACGCTGCCGTCGGCGGAAACGGAAAGATAGAC
>CAYZKI010000325.1:2602-3653 GCA_964478745.1 uncultured Bacteriovoracaceae bacterium | reverse complement strand
CTCCAGGGGCTTGAAAAGGACCTCCCGGGCGCGGGGGAAACGCCGTTCGCGCGAGGAACCCGTGACGACGATGACTGGGATTTCCCTCCATCTCTCGCGGCGCGCAAGCGCGTCGAGCAGCTCCTCTCCGGTGACGAGCGGCAGCTGGAGATCCAGCAGGATGCCGTCGGGCAGGGGCTGGCTTTCGAGAAACTCGAGGGCCGCCTGTCCATGAGCAGCCGAATGGACTTTGTAACCTTCTTCTTCGAGAGCCCACCGCAGATTGACCCGCGTGTCGTGCTCGTCCTCGACGATGAGTAGTCGCTTCATGATCTTCGCGAGGCGACAGGGGGCGCCTCGCGCGTCTTATAGGCAAGGTCCTCGGGAGTGTAAAGAAGGTTGCTCGCTCTACGATGCATTAGCGTTTCCCGAAATGCGGTTTGCGCGCGAGGCCGGTCCGAATCGAATGGCGCTCTCATTTCGAGGCAGTGGCCTTCGACTTCTGGATCATTGAATTGAGGCGCTCGGCCAGGCCGGAGAGATCCCTCGACGCGCTCAGGGTTTCCTCCGAGCTCTGGGTGCCGCGCGTCGCCGCCTGCGACACTCCCGTCACCGTACCGGAGATCCTGTCCACGCCGGACTTGCACTCCGCCATCCCGCGGGAGATTTCCTGCGTGGCCGCCGTTTGCTCCTCGACCGCCGCCGCGATCTGGCCGGATACCTGATTGAGCTGGGTCACGGCTTCGGAGATCGCGCTGATCGACTCGACCGCGCCCTGGGTGTCCGTCTGGATCGCCTGGATCTTCTGGGTGATCTCCTCGGTCGCCTTCGCGGTCTGCTTGGCGAGCTCCTTCACCTCGTTCGCGACGACCGCGAATCCGCGGCCCGCGTCGCCGGCGCGCGCCGCCTCGATGGTCGCGTTCAGCGCGAGCAGGTTCGTCTGGCGGGCGATCGAGTGGATCACCTTGATCACGTTCCCGATCTCCTCGCTGCTCGCGCCGAGGCGCGTGACTTTCGCGTTCGAGTCCTGCGCGCGCTCCAACGTCTGCTTTGCCATCTGCGAGGACTGTAC
>CAYZKI010000325.1:1209-2592 GCA_964478745.1 uncultured Bacteriovoracaceae bacterium | reverse complement strand
CTGTACGGTCGAGCGGCTGATCTCCTTGATCGAGGCCGCCATCTCTTCCATGGTGGTCGCGACGGCCTGCACGCCCGCGGTGACCTTCTCGACGGCTCCCGCCGCGATCTCGGATTGCTCGCAGGTCTGCTTCGCGGTGGTGGCCATCTGCGTGGCCGTGCTGGTGAGCTGAGCCGACGAGGTCGACAGGGAGGCCGCCGTCTGGATGACCGAGGCGATCATGTTCTGCTGCTCCGTCACGTCCGTCGCGATCAGCACGATCTTGCTGACGCGGCCCATCTCGTCGGTGACCGGAGAGTAGACGGCCTGCAGCCAGGCGGTTTCCCCGGCGCGCGTACGTCGCTTGCAGACTTCGGAGCGGCTCTGGCCCTGACGGAGCGACGGCCAGAGCGACTGGTATTCGGAGGAGGAGAGCGTCTCGGGGTGACAGAGCGCCTCGTGGTTCATTCCCTTGAACTCCTGTTCCGAGAATCCCAGCAGCATCTGGAGATTCTGGTTGGTGGAGAGCACCTTGCCGTCCAGGTCGAGCTCGGCATACGCGAACGAGCCGTCGATGGCGCGAAGCACTCCGCGCATGTTCTGGCGCTCGATCTCGGGGCCGGTTATGTCGTACCGCACGCCGAGGTACTTGCGCGGCTTCCCGTTCTCGCCCAGGATCGGAGCGACGACGGCATCGACGTAGTACGGCGTGCCGTTCTTCGCGCGGTTCTTGATCACGCCGCGGAACATCTTTCCTTTCCCGATCGTCGCCCAGAGCTCGCGGAACACTTCCTTGGGCATGTCGGGGTGGCGAGTGGTGTTGTGGGGCTTGCCCAGGAGCTCCTCGCGGCTGTAGCCCGAAACCTCCGTGTACTTCTCGTTCAGGGCGACGATGTCGCCGCGCAGATCGGCTTCGGACACGATGCTCGTCAGGTTCATGATGTCGCAGCGGACCTTCAGCTCCGCCTTCACCGCCGAGATGTCCGTTCCGATCTGGATGACGTTGTTCTGGCCCATGGGTTGAGCCATGAGCTGAAACGAGGAGGCGATCCAGACCTCGCGGGCGCCCTTGCCCCGGAACAGGAACTCGCCCGAGACGGCTTCGCCGGCGCGGAGCTTCTCCCAGAAAGCCGGGTACTCGGGGCTTGCCCGGAAGGCCGGGTCGCTCAGATCGGAGTGAGTCTTGCTATGGCTATCAGCCTCCGTGAGGCCGAGCGCCTTCAGGAAGTTCGCGTTCGCGTGGATGAGGCGTCCTTGCAGGTCGTACGTCGCGACGCATTGGCTTCGATTCAAGGCATCGCGAAGGAGCGCGAGCTCGTCGTTTTCGGTTGCGGGGACGGAGCGGAGTTTCTTGGCAGGGCTCATGTTCAGTGATCTCCCGGGTAGGGGATCGGAGGGCGAGGC
>CAYZKI010000325.1:0-1199 GCA_964478745.1 uncultured Bacteriovoracaceae bacterium | reverse complement strand
GAGGCAGCGTGCGTCAGTGAAGAATTATCAAATCAGTGGGTTGTGTCCGATTGGGACATTTCGACTCGGGAGCCGGAACGGCGGGCTCTTTCCGGGGCGTTCCCACGGGACAAAGCGACTCATGGTCTCGCCGGGACGGCGGTGTTAAGGTCGTGAGGCCGATGCCCGCTCATGGATGTCTCCCGGAACGCATCAAGGAATTGGATCGCGGAAGCGCCAGGATCTCCACGCTGAGACTGGTCCTTTTCGTCCTGTCGCTGGTCCTGGCGACGTTCGCGGCTTTGGGGAGGTCTCCGGCGTTCCTGTATTTCGGCGCGGCGCTCTGCCTGGGCGGCTTCGTCGCGCTCGTGCGGGTTCACGACCGATGGGAAAGCGCGCTTGACCGGATGCGAAGCCGCCTCGCGCTTCTCGGACGCGAGCGCGCCGTTCGCGCTCTCGACTGGCAGGCTCTCGAAGCGCTGCCGCCGGTCCCCAATGGCTTCCGGGCGCCGTGGTTCTTCGGCGACCTGGACATCACCGGCGACCGATCCATCCTGAGGCTCTCGAACCTGACCGTGTCCACCCGCGGCTGGATGCGCCTGCTCGAGGTTTTCTCGAACAACGCGGTCAGGGACGAAGAGATCCTCCGGCGGAGGCGGGTGGTCTCCGAGCTGATCCGCGCGCGGGGCCTGCGGAAGCGGTTTTTCGTTTTCACGCGCTCCGTCGAACGCCGGTTCGGCGAGGCCATCGACTCGGAGGCGCTCGAAAGGCTTCTCGATCATTCGTTCGCGAAGCCGCGGGCCTGGACCTTGTTCTTCGGGATGCTCGCGTTCCAGCTTCTCGCGTTGCTCCTGTTCGCCTCGGGCAACCGCGCGTTCTGGATCCCGGGAGCGCTCGTATGCCTGGGCCATCTTCTCGCGCGCCGCCAGGCGCACCTTCTTCACGCGTACGAGCACGCGATCTCGATCTCCTTGTCGCTCGATCGATTCAGGGCGGCGACGCTTCCTCTCGAGCGCTGGTCCCAGCGGCGCCGCGGCCGGGCGGGCGCGCCCACCGAGCTCGAAGAGCTCCTGGCGCCGTTCCAGGGAAAGCGGTCCGCGTCGCGGCAGATCGCCCGCCTGGACCGGATCGCAGGGATGCTCGGGGTCCGGCAGAACTTCGTCGCTTATCTGCTCGTTCACCTGTTCTTCCCCTGGGAGCTGTTCTGGACGCTCAGGCTC
>CAYZKI010000324.1:0-3668 GCA_964478745.1 uncultured Bacteriovoracaceae bacterium | reverse complement strand
TTGAAGAGGGCCAAACTCATCCTCTATCTCGCGGAGCATTCAGAGAAAAACTCAGCGGCCGCGACGTGTCGAACTGCGAATTCTTGGTGAAAAAACCCCTGCGAATACAAGAGCAGCGTAGCCGCCCCGAGCAACGTCAGGAGCCTGACACCCTGGCTGTTGCTTTCGTCCTCTAAGCCAGAGTAAAGAAAGGTCTCTTCGCCACGGCGTTGGCATTGTAACGCGCGGCATTAAATGCAGAAAACACTCACCACGCATCCCGGATGCAACCCTCTTTGCCGGGCCTGCCATTACAAGGACCTCGATTACCCCGAGCAGCTCCGACGCAAACAGGAGTGGGCGCGAAGGCAGCTCCATCCGTGGGCGCCGCGCCTTCGGGAGATCCTGCCCGCCCCGGAAGCCGAGCGCCTCGCCTATCGGCCCAAGTCCTGGCTCCGCGCGCAGTTTTCGCCAGGGCTTTCCTTCGGGATGTACCGGAGCATCCGGCGCGACGGAAAGTGGGAGAAGGAGTTCGTCAGCTGGGACGCGTGTCCTCTGCACGTCGAGCCCATCCAGGCCATGATCCCGAGGCTTCGCGCGGCGCTCGGAACGAGCGCGATCGCGGGCGTCTGGCTGGGCGCTCCTCATCTGGTCGTCGTTTCGGACGACGAGCGCGATCGCGAGCTCGCGCGCCGGATCGATTGGGCTTCCCTCCTCATGCCGCCGTTCGACCGCGTGGGATTCCATCTCAACCCGCAGATCGGGAACCGCGTCTTCGGCCATCTCCCGATCGAGCCGGTTCACGGCCCTACCTTGCCGGGGGACGCCCCCGTGAAGGCCTTCCGGCAGACGGCCCATACCCTGCTCGTCCAGGCCCGCGAGGCCGCCGTCGGGCACCTTCTCGCCGGCCGCCCTGACCGGATCCTCGATCTCTACTGCGGGACGGGCGAGCTCGCCCGGATGCTTCCCGCCGGGACCGGCTGGATCGGGATCGAGCAGTCACGCGAGGCCGCGAGGTACGCGGCGACCTTGAGGGCGGGAGAACACGAGGCGTTCGTGGGGAACGTGGAGCAGCGGCTGAGCGACCCGCGCGTGCTGGAAAGGATCCGCGAGCCTTACGCGCTGTACGTCAATCCGCCGCGCAGCGGCCTGACCGCCGAGGCCCGGGAAAGGCTCTCGCGCCTGATCGCCGAGCGTCCTCCCCGCGCGATCGCCTACCTGAGCTGCAGCGCCTCGAGCCTCGCGCGCGACCTTCCGGCGTTCGAACCGCTGGGCTACCGCGTCGAGCTCCTGCAGCCCTACGACTTCTTCCCGCAAACCGAGCACTTCGAGACGCTGGCGCTGCTGAGCAGAACCCTCTTGCAAACCCCGGCCTCCTCGCAGTATTAAAACCTTCTCGCCAATTCAGGTTGGGGCATTAGCTCAGTTGGTAGAGCGTTTCCATGGCATGGAAAAGGTCAACGGTTCGACTCCGTTATGCTCCACCAAAACAAAAAAGCCCGGCTCTTCGGCCGGGCTTTTTTGTTTTCGATTTCGGTCTCCCTCCGGAAGCTCGTGACCGGCCCGAAAGCCCTTAGGACCCGCAGCGGGCGTCGCGGACCTCGAGCGCCTTGCGGTTGAAAACGTCCGTCCAGTCGCGAGCCGTCACGAGCCTCTTCTGGCCCGTCTTCGGATCCTTCATCAGCTCGCCCTGGCTCTCCACGCGGGCAAGCTCGAACATCTTCAGCACGAGCGAGTCGTCGGGCTTCGGCGAGAAGAGCGTCCCGCGGTACAGGCGGTCGAGCCTCTCGACGAAGAACCTGCGTCCTTCCTCCGAGATGCGCACCTTCTTCACTCCGCGGCGGGGAGGCGCGCCCGGATTGCCGATGCAACCTTTGCTCCCGGTCTTCTTGAACACGTCGTGCTTGCTCCAGGCCTTGAGCTGGAGCTTGTCGTAGAGCGCGGTTTTCTTTTTCTTGAGAAAGTAGCGTTTCACCAGCGCGACGTAGCCGTTGTGCTCGCCAAAGCCCGCGCCCAGGTCGGAGATGTACGCGACGGGCCGGGAGCATCCCGGGTCCTCGCAGACCAGCCGCTGGTTCGTGCTCTTCGTGTCGACGTGCCTTAAAAACGAGATGAACAGCCCGAGCGCGTCCGCCTCGGTGCCTCGCTTGAGCTCGACGAACTCCCAGCCCTGATCCCGGCCGTACTTCGACGAAGGATCCACGACGCGCTTCCCGCCCAGGCCCTTCTCGATCGAGGCGATCTCGAAGTCCTCCGCCTCGCGGCGGGAGGAGGCTTCGATGCCGGTGGTGAGGAACCCCCACGGATCCGCGGGGCAGCCGTGGCAGCGTACCCGCGCCGGATAGACGGAGTCTGAGTGCAGCCCCAGCGCGCGCGCGAAGAGCGTGCCCGCCACCTCGGAGCGCGCTTCGCCCGACCATGGTACGGCCGAGTACTTCACCTTGCGCTCGACGGGCTTCGCCGCCGAGCTTTCCTGGAAGGCGCAGTCGAACTTCGGCGTCGCCCCGGTCCCGCTTCGAACCACGTTCCCGAGCGCGTCGCGCTCGGGCTCGACGAACCGGCACTCCTTCACCTGATCCAGCGGGTAGGCATGGGCGGCCTCGACGATGACCTGCTCGGGGTCCGAAGACGCAGCCCAGAACTCGGCGCGGCCGAGGATGTCGAGGCGTTCCTGGGCGCTCACCTCGATGCGGGAAGCGGCCCCGGCCACCGGCGCGAAACTCAGGAGCGTGATGGCGAGAATCAGGGGGTTCTTCATGGTGTCTGTTCCTATCGGATCAGGCCGAGCTTCCGCGCGGCCTCGGGCTTCGGATACATGATCAAGCGCTCCGTGTAACGCTGCGCCGTGTAGGCATAGAGGCGCGTCGGGAGGATCTGGATGGCTGCATCGCTGTACATCGGGATCAGGCGGTTGATCGTGTCGGTGAAGCCGAGAAGGCAGGAGCTGTCGATCGGGCCGTAGCCGCGCAGCGGGCGCCCGGCCAGGTAGTCCTCGCCCTGCTGGACGAAGCGCCGCATGTTGATCAGCAGCGCCAGGTACTTCCTGACGCCCGGCATCTCCAGATGCGCCTCGTAGACGGAGCGCTTCTCGACGGTCTGCCGCGAGCGGTACTCGCCCGCGATATCGGTGACGATCCAGGAGAAGAGAGGCTTTTTCGTCGGCTGCGCCGGAGCCTGGAGCGCCTTCTCGAGCGTGAGCCCCAGGTAGGAGTACTGGTAGGACATGTTCTCGGCCACCTTCTCGATGGCGAGCGGGCCCTCGTTGAAGATCAGGCTCACCGCCCTGCCGTTGCGGCAGTAGTCGAAGCGCTGCATGACGTGGCCGAACATCGCCGCGCCCTTGCCGCGCTCGTTGAAGACGAGCGCGTAGGTCAGCATGCGGATGCGGTCTCCGTCCGGCGTGACGACGTCGGCATCGGCAGGCCCCTGGCAGATGCGCTCGTAGTCGAGGACGGGCGCCCCCTGCCCCAGCGTCGAGAGATCGTACTCCGGCTCGAGGGGCTTCCGGACCCGGGACTGATCGAGCTCGTGGAACTTCCGATTGAGCTCGGCCATGAGCCTGCGCTCGTCTTCCGCGCTCAGGGGGCCGCCCTTGCGGGCGCGAAGCTGCTCCCGCTGCTCGCGGAAGACGTCGCCGAGGCGGATGGGCTCCGGTAGCGCGAAGCTTCGCGACTCTTCGGGGAGCTTCA
>CAYZKI010000323.1:0-3764 GCA_964478745.1 uncultured Bacteriovoracaceae bacterium | reverse complement strand
CTTGTTCAGTCCGCATCTCATGGTTGTCTTGGCTCTCGCGGGCGCGCTCGGCGCGCGGCCGGCTTCGGCCGATCTCAATGACCGGACCTGCGATCTCGCGCCGGCGATGGGATTCTCCGACGCCTGCGTGCTGGGAGAGAGGTTCGGCTCCGATACCGTGATCGCCCTTCACTACGGATCGCTGTTCACCCGGGCCCTCGTGATCGAGGTGGCCCGCGTGAAGCCCACGCCCGCGCAGCTTGCCGAGCTCGCGAACGAGCTCGTCGTCGAGCTGCAGGTCACCACCCCTGACTTCTCGGAGAAGTTCCGCGCTCTTCAGCCGGTGATCGTCGGCGACCAGATCGTGTACGAGCTCGCCGACCGGAACGAGTCGAGCTTCTACATCTCGGAAGTCCGGGTCAGCGTAGCCGACCCGGCCGCGGGCAGCGTTCGCTCCGCGGTCCGCGCGATCCTCGGGCCCCGCGCCGTCGCGCTGATCTCAGCGGAGTCCCGTTAACTCGTATTCCCGGGTCTGTCCCTGGGTCTCGACCTCGATGGTCTCGCCGGCCGACCTGCCGACGAGGGCCTCGCCGAGAGGGGCTCGCGGCGTGATCACCTGGATTCTCTCCCCGTCGAGCTGCAGGGTCAGGCCTCCGCCCTGCGCGACGAGGAAATAGACGAGACGGCGCCCGCCGGCGCCCAGCTCGACGAGCGCTCCGGCCGCGGCGGGCTCTCCCGGCGCGAGCTCGCGCGCGTCCAGCGAGCGATAGTACGAGATCTGCTGTGCGAGCTCCGATGCCCGCTGCGCCTGGGCGCCGGCGAGGTACGAAGCTTCGAGACCGCGCGTGTCGTGCGCGTCTTCCGCTTTGCTCTCCTCGTGAGTCACGGCCTCGTGCGCGGCTCGCGCGGCCGAGCTCATCGCTTCGAGCTCGCGTGAAAGGCGCGCGATGATTTCGTCGATGATCCTGCGCTTCGAGATGTCCGCGAACGGAGGCATGATTTCGCGAGCGTACCACAGCGACGGCGAAACCGGGCGTCCGCCGCAAAAGTGCGCTCTCATACAAGTTTTACATTGGGGCCGCGTTTCCACGCCCGAACTCGTCTAGAGTCAGGCCATTCATTCCAAGGAGGGATGCATGCAACTGAACAAAACCTGTGCCGTTGCCGCGGTGATCGCGGTTGCCCTGACGGCCCTGCAGACAGAAGACAGCCACGCTTTCGGGCGGAGAAGGAATCCGGCGCCGAGGCCGGCTCCCACCGCGGAGCCCACCTCGAACCCGGTCCAGTACTTCAACCTCGTCATCGAGGTCTTTCACGGCGACGTCGCGCAGAACCGCCGGGTTCCCGGGGCTCTGGTCCGCGTGGGCAGCGACTCGCGCACTTCCGACGGGAACGGCTTCACCCACTTCAACCTGGCTTCCGGCGGCTACACCGTGCGCGTCGAGGCCCCGGGCTATGACGCCGCCGAGACGCAGCTGACGCTCGACCAGGACAACATGCGCCTGAGCGTGTCGATGAACCCGACGCGCGACCCGAACTGCGTTCCGTCCTCGGACAACGACGGGCAGGCCGGGGGACGACCGCTTCCGAACGCCCGCTCCACGGTCGAGGCCGTGGCGGCCGAGCGTCCGGACCTGCTCCGCGCCTCGTGCGTCGAGCAGGGGGGAAACAACGAGTTCCTCTTCGAAGTGGTCAGGCGCCTCAGGCAGACCGACGTCCGCTGGGGCCTGAACTGGAAGCGGGCGAACATCGGAGACATGTCCCAGGACGTGATCAACTACTACCGCGGAACCGGCCCGTTCTCGGACGGGATGGACACCTACGTGATCGACATCATCGGCGGGCACTGCGGACCGAACCCGGTGCCGGCCTGGAATGACGTGACCGGAGTGGGGGGCGCAGGCGCCCGCTGGACGATCGCGCCCATTCCGAACAAGTGCGGGAACTGACAGGGATCTTTCCGAAGATCCAGGTTCCCGTCAGAACCTCAGGGGCCCGGCTCGGTCGAGTCGGGCCCCGTTTTTTTGAGATATCGGGCATTCGTATTCTTGACTAAATAAGACCGTGTGATAGTGCATCGCGTCATACTTTCTGTGTGAGGGGTGCATGCCGGCTTGGATTTCCAAACGCTCGGGCTTTGAGTTGGCGATTCTGGCCAACCTGCTCTGGGGAACGTCGTTTCTGGCCTCGAAGCAGGCGCTGGCCGCGTGGGGGCCTTACACGACTTCCGTGCTGAGGCTCGGGCTCGCGCTCGCCACGCTTTGGGTTCTCGGGCCCCGTTTCGGCTGCCGGGTCTCGCTTCCTCGCGGCCGCGCGGAGTGGGCGGCCGTCACCGCCGTGGGGTTGTTCAGCTTCGGCGCTCTCTATCCGCTCCAGTTCGCGGGCCTTCGCTACATCCCGTCCGCGATCTCGGCCGCGATCATGCTGCTCGCGCCCTTGGTTCTGCTGGCGCTCAATCAGGCGTTCAGCTCGGAGCAGGCCTGCCCGCGCCGATATGCGGCTGTCGGCATGGGAATCGTCGGTGGCCTGCTCCTCCTCTTTCCCGGCCGGAGCTTCGCCGGCGCCGGCGCCCTTTCGGGACCGCACACGCTCGTGGGCGTGGCCCTGACCCTCGGCGCCGCGATCAGCCTGGCTCTCTCGATCATGGCGATCCGGCTCGTGCCTCCGAGCCTGGGCTCGTCGAACCTCGCGTTCTGGTCGATCGCGGTGAGCTTCGCCGCCCTCGTGCCGTTCTCGGTGAGCGAAGGCGCCGTCAGCCGGGTGAGCTGGAGCGTGTGGCTGAGCTCCGGGCTCTCGCTCGCCTATCTCGCGGTGATCTGCACGGCGCTCTGCACGCTGCTCTGGCAGCGCGCGATCGTGCTCTGCTCGGAACGCAATCTCGCCCCGACGATGCATCTGAAGACGCCGGTCGCAGTGCTTCTCGGGCCCCTGATCGCGGGCGAGACCCTGTCGACCACGGGCATGATCGGCATCGCCACCATCCTCGTCGCCGTCTGGGTGGTCCAGCCCCGCGCCGAGCTCGCGGCCCGCCCGGGCTAGCGCCGCGGACGCGTCGATCCGCGGCAGCCGTCCTCGTAGAACGCTCGGATGGCGGCCTCGGGGATCGGCACACGGCACTCGGCCGCGGTGAGGCGGCCTCTGCTCCAGAGCGCGCGTTCGATCATGAGTTCGAAGAACCCGTCCAGAAGCGCCTGCGCCTCCGCGCCGTGGAGGATGCCGATGGCGCGCGCGATCGCCTCGAAGGTGGAGAGGTTCTCGGGGTGAGGGGAGTGCCGGAGCGCGTAGCGCGAAGGCGGTCCCGGCGGAAGCTTCACACGCGGCACCGATCGCAGCGCGTGCTCGCGCAGGGCGACCTTGCGCGCCTGGTTCCAGTTGCCGTCGGGCACGATCAGGTGAACGGGGCGATCGAAGCGCGAGAGCAGCCCGGCGCCGAGCTCTTCCGCCCCGTGGCTCGGGAAGAGCAGGAGCGGCTGCCTTTCGCCCGAAAGGAGATCGTCGGTCCTGAGCGGGCGCCCGCGCTCGCCGCGCACGCGCAGGTCGCAGTTCCTGAGCGCGAGCGCCGCGAGCTTCGCCGTGTTCGTGGTCTTGGGCACCTCGCGCCAGTGGATCAGGATGGAAACGCGCGTGGGCAGGTCGAGGGCGGGCGCGCGGTCGCAGATACAAAGGTGCCTGGCTCCGTTGCAGCGTTCGCAACGGGTCAGGGATCGGCTGCGCCTGGACTTCTCGGGATCGGCCTGCACGCCTAAGCAGGTATCTAAAGTCTAGACACTCTGCCAGGCCGAACT
>CAYZKI010000322.1:554-3769 GCA_964478745.1 uncultured Bacteriovoracaceae bacterium | reverse complement strand
CGCATCGAATGTCTGCCCGGCCCCGGAGAGCGAGAGATGATCGCAGGTGAAGTTTCCGGCCTTGATGTCCTTGCCGACGGTCTTGTAGGGCTTCTTGAAGATCGACGCGCCCTTCTTGTCCACGAGGCCCGAGAACCAGCCCATGCTGTAGTACTTCTTCTTCTCGGGCACGACGATCCAGCGGCGCTTCTCCTTCGCGTCGACGAGGATCGATACTTTTGAGCCGTCTTCGAAAGTCTCGACCCTCAGCTTTCCTCCTCGGATCCAGCCGCTGACTTCCTGGCGCACTTCGCGATTCGTTTCCTTCCTGTAAACACTCTTCTTGAAGAACCACGCGGGAGACGCGTTCGCGTCCGAAGCGGGATTGCCGCAAAAAAGCAGCAGAAGCATGAGGTTTGTTTGCAGGAATGCGCGCATCGTTTTCGATTATACCCGGGTTGCGTGAACTCGGAAGCTCGGACTATCATGAGAGCAACCATGACGAGAGCATTCCTGATCCTCATTCAGCTGATCGCGCTCTGCACTCCCGTAAGCTACGCGGACATCGACACGTGCACTTCGCCCTGCCCGGGCGCCTGCGCGAACGTCTGGGGTAACGCCGGCTGCGATCGCAGTTGCACCGATGGCGGCACCTGCCCGTGCTCCTGCCCTCGTTGACGTCTCACGGCTGAAGCACGGAGAAGCGCGATCCTCGCCGGAACTCGAGCTCCGGCCGCGCGTCGGTGTTCCTGACCTCCGCGGGCCTGCTCCTCAGCTCATTCATCCTCGCTTCCCCTTCGGCCAGGAGCTTTCGGAACGAGCCCAGATCCTTCACCTGAAAATCCGGATCGCCTGAAGCGACGAGCTCCCCGAAACGCTTCTCGTTCAGCGCGAGCGGAGTGTCGGACGCGACGAGGATCAGCGACGTGCCGCCGTACCCCGGCACGGCCTCCACGAACGGGAAACGGTTTCGCACGCCGTGAAAGAGCGAGACCATGTCGCGTCCGTAGATGTGGATGCAGAACACCCCGCCGGGCGCGAGCTTCGATTTGACGAGCTCGTAGAAGTCCTCGCTGAAGACGCCGGCGTTGCCGGGCAGGTAAGGGTTCGTCACGTTGGCCGAGATGACGTCGTACGGGGCCTTCGAAGTGGCGATCACGTACCTCCCGTCCTGCAGGTGCACGCGCACGCGGGAATCGTCCTGGAACGAATGATTGCGTTCGGCGAGCCGCGACGCGTGCCGCGCGATCGCGGGCACGATCTCCACCGCGTCGATCTCGGCGATCTCCCCGATGCGCGCGAACCCGCCGGCGGTGATCCCGTAGCCGATCCCCAGGTTCAGGACCCGCGACAGGTTCCGGGCGAACAGCGCCGGAAGGTACGCCTGCATCTTCTGCGTCGGCGCGACGAGCGGGTTCTCGAACGGGTAGATCACGGGGATCCGGTCCTGCACGAGCCAGGTGTTGCCGTTGGCGCGGTAGAGCGAGGTCACTCCGTGGGCGTCCTCGACGCTCTCGAGCAGGTCCTTCGCGGGCAGGATCATCGCCGGGTTCGCCCGCGTGGCGTGCATGCCCGCGACCAGGGCCGCGAGCCCCGCCGCCGCCAGAGCGGGTTCCCGCCCGCGCCCTTGCCAGAGGCCGAGCGCCGCGCTGACCGCGGCCAGGAGCACGGCGTTCAGCAGAAGCACGCCGCGCGAGCCGATGCTTTCGAAAAGGAGATAGGTCGTGAGCGTGGCGCCCGCCACGCCCGCCAGCGTGTTCAGCGCGAAGAGGAGACCGAACTCGCCGGAGTTCGCGCGCTCTTCCGCCCCCTGCATCACCGTCGGGAAGAGAGCGCCGACGAGCCCCGCCGGAACGGCGATCATGAGCGCGAGAAAAGCGAGCGTCGAAACCGGATACGCCTCGAACCAGGAACCGATGGGCACGCGCGAGCCGAAGTCCGCGGCGCGCGCCACCCCCAGGGCGCCCGCCATGGAGAGCACGCCGCCGGCGATCGCGAGCGGCGCCCTCCCCTTCAGCCGGCCCGAGAACCAGGCTCCCGTCGCGAGGCCCCCGAGAACCAGGAACAGCGTGATGCTCGCCACGTAGCTTCGGCTTCCGAGCACGAGCGTGGCCATGCGGAACCAGAGCATCTCGAGCGAAAGGAAAACGAAGCCCGAGGCCGCGGCGACGGCCGAGCGCCGCAGCAGCCCGAGCGGCGGCCCGACCTCCGGGCCCTCGGCATCTGGCGCAGCCGGGAGCGGCGCCTCCGTTCGGGGCGCGCGGCTCGAGAGCAGCGCGAGCCCCGCGCACGAAAGGCTCGCGAACCCCGCGACGTGAAGAGCCGCGAGCGCGCCCCAGAAATAGATGAGCACGAAGCTCGCCGCGAGGCTCCCGAGGGCGGCGCCCGCCAGGTTCGTCGCGTAGATGCCACCCGCGGCCCGGCTCGTCCGGCCAGCGGCAAGGAGCACGGGCAGGGTCGCTCCCATGGCCAGCGACGGCAGCAGGAGCAGGACGAGCACGAGGGCCAGGTGGGCCGCGAAGGCGCCCGGGGCCCCGAGGAGAAGCGCCTCGAGGAACCGGAGAAGGAACGCGTTCGCCTGGAACGCGAGCGCCCCGGCCGCGACCGACGAAACGGCGATGAGCGCCTCGAGCGCGGCGTAGGCCCTGAGCGCAGCCGCGCTCCCCATCCGGCGGCGCTCGACGGCGCGGCCCGCGATCCAGCTTCCCGCGGCCAGCCCCAGCATCATCACCGAGACGACGCAGCTCACGGAGTAGACCGTGCTTCCGAGCACGAGCGAAAACCCGCGGATCCAGAGCACCTGGAAGACCAGCGCCGAGAATCCCGACAGGAAAGCGAGCGTGCGCGGGCTCAGAAGGATCGCGGGCATCAGACCTTGAGCAGCGCCATGTGCGCGCCCATCGCCAGCCTGAGCGGACGAGCGGGCTGCGGCCCCTTCAGGGAGATCACGCCCGGCGCAGCCGTCCCCACGTCGGCTTCGGCAATCGCGTCGAGCGGCTCGAGCACGTTGTAGACGAACTTCCGCGTCGCGGGGTCGAACACCGCGCCGTTCGCCTGAAAAGCGGAATGCGCGACATAGGCGGCCTCGTTCAGGTCGACGAAGATCACGAGCTTGCCGTTCGGGTTCGTCACGCTCGCCAGGCTCCTGCCGGCGTCGATCGCGACGCTGAGGATCTCTCCCTGGATCGCGCCCGCGAGCTCGGCGGGAAGCGGTACCCGCCGAAGAGAGGACTCGC
>CAYZKI010000322.1:0-544 GCA_964478745.1 uncultured Bacteriovoracaceae bacterium | reverse complement strand
GACTCGCCTTTCCTCATCACGTAGATGGCTCCTCCGGCGTCCTTCCCGTCGGGTCTCTGGCCGGAGATCGCGACGATCGTGCCGTCGGGCGCGACCGCGAAGTGCGCGAGGATCTGGTCCTTGTCCTCGACGGCGGCCTTCTTCAGCAGCAGCCCGCTCCTCGGGTCGATGAAGTAGAGCGCCGAATTCTCCACCTGCGGCCCTTTCAGCGGCTGGGTGCCGCGCTTCCCGAGCAGGCCCGTGCTCGCCACCATGAGAAGCCCGTCGCCGAGCAGCTGCAGCTCGTGAAGCTCGCCGGGGGTCGCGGCGAAGTCGTTCACGGGAGACATCTTCCCGGAGCCGAGATCGTAACCCAGCAGGCGCCCCTCGCCGGTGGCGCGATCGACCATCGCCGTGAAAAGGAGGTTCGCGCGCGCGACGACGGCCCCGTGGCCGAAGAACTTGTACTCGTCGGGCTTCTCGAGGAAGCCGGTGACCCGGTTCCGCGAGAGATCGAGCTCGACGGCGCTGTCGCCCCACTTCTCGAAGGCGTAGAGGATGTCCT
>CAYZKI010000321.1:1518-3801 GCA_964478745.1 uncultured Bacteriovoracaceae bacterium | reverse complement strand
CGAACACCTCGTAGCTGTCAGGCTTGCCTGAAGGCGTCTTCACCGTCGTGATCCGATAGCCCAGCGGCTTGGAGCGATTCCAGGAGCCGTGCTCCGCGATGAAGATGCGACCGCGATAGGCCTCCGGGAACGCGCTGCCCGTGTAGAAGCGCAGGCCCAGCGCCGCGACGTGGGGCCCGAGCTCCTGCTCGGGAGGGGTCGTGCTGGAGCAGGGTTTCTTCTTTCCGAGCGTCGGATCGGCGATGCGGCCCGCGTGGCAGTACGGGAAGCCGAAGTCCATCCCCGCCTTGGGCGCGCGGTTGAGCTCGTCCGGCGGGATGTCGTCGCCCATCATGTCCCTGCCGTTGTCGGTGAACCACATCTCGCGCGTTTTCGGGTGCCACGTGAAGCCGACCGTGTTGCGGACGCCCTTCGCGAAGACCTCGATACCCGAGCCGTCCGCGTTCATGCGGAGGATCGACGAGTAGCGCGGATCCTCGCGCTCGCAGACGTTGCAGGGGGCGCCCACCGGGACGTAGAGCTTTCCGTCCGGTCCGAACGCGATGAATTTCCAGCCGTGATGCTTGTCCTTCGGGAGCGTGTCGACCACCACCTTGGGCTTCGGCGGGTTCGCGAGCGCGCCCTCGATGCCGTCGAAGCGGAGGATGCGGCTGATCTCGGCGACGTAGAGCGCGCCATCCTTGAAAGCGACGCCGTTCGGCGAGTCAAGGCCGTCGGCGACGACGTGGAGCTTTCCCTTGGAAAGGGCGTACACCTTCTCGCTGTCGCGCGTGCCGATGAAGAGCGTTCCTGACGGGCTCAGCGCGAGCGAGCGGGCGCCCTCGACGCCCTCGGCGAAGACCTCGATCCTGAACCCCGGGGGGAGCTTGATCTTCGACAGCGGAACCTCGCTGCCCCCCGCCGCGTTGATTCCGGACAGGGGCTCGGGCTCCGCCGGGGCGGGCGGCGAGGCGGAAGGCGCGGCATTCGCGCCGAGAGCGAGAAGATGCGCGCTCACCAGCAGGCATGTTATTCGGATCAGGTGCCGGAACAGCTTCCCGAAAAGGAACCGGAGATTCGTCTGGTCAAAAGCGCTCATGTCAGGGCTCTCCTCATGGTGGTGGGCGTGCTCAGTCTCGTCCTGGGCGTACTGGGAATCTTTCTGCCAGTTTTGCCGACTACGCCATTTGTTTTGCTTGCCGCGGCTTGTTTTGCGCGCGCGTCAGAGCGCTGGTACCGCTGGCTGACGGAGAACCGTTACTGCGGGCCCGCGATCCGGGACTGGCGCCGCACGCGCTCCATCCCGTTGCGGTCCAAGCTCATCGCGATCACGATGATCGTGGTCAGCCTGGGCACGTCGATCACGTTCTTCGTCCCGATCCGGGAGGTGAAGATCCTGCTCGCCGTCATCGGGCTGGCCGTGATCGGCTACATCGCGCGAATCCCGCTCCGCAAGCCCGGCGAATGAGCGCTCAGGCGATCTTCTCGCCGCTTTCCGGGGCGTCATCCGCCGCTTCCATCGGGATCTTCCCGAGCGGCTTTGTCGCCGGCCCGTGCAGCACGCGCCCGTCGGTACCGAAGCGCGAGCCGTGGCACGGGCAGTCCCAGCTTTTCTCCGCGCGATTGAAGCGGACGAGGCAGCCCATGTGCGTGCACACCGGGTCCACGCCTTCGAGCCCGCCGTCCTCCTTGCGGTAGACCGCGATGCGCCTCTCGCCGGAGAAGACGATCTTTCCCTCGCCCTTCGAGATCTCCGACACGGAACGCGCCTCGGGCGCGGCGATCCGGTCGAGCACCATGCAGACCGGGTAATCCTTGTTCTCGGTGAGATAACCCGGAAGCGACGCGAGCGGGCTGATGCGCCCGGGGGAGAAGAGCGGGATCCAAGGGTTCGTCCGGCCCTGGATCAGGTCGGCGAGGATCATTCCCGCGAGCGTGCCCCAAGCCATTCCGTTACCCGAGAATCCGGAGGCGAGATAAAGGTGGCGCGAGAACGGGTTTTTTCCGATCAGCGGCAGGCCGTCCATCGGCTCGAGGATCTGGCCGGACCAGCGGTAAGCGACCTCCTCGACGTCGAAGCGCGCGCTCGTGTAGCGGAGCAGCCGCTCGAAGCATTCGTTCGTGTCCTTTTCCATGCCGACCTTGTGGTCCTCGCCGCCGACCAGCACGTAAGGCCCCGAGCGGCGGATGTAGTGATAGGGATCCGAGAGGTCCCAGAAGAGCCCTGGAGGAAGGCTTTTCCGCACGCCTCCGAGGCGCACGGCGACCACGACGCGTTCGAGCGCTTCCACGAGCAGAACGGCT
>CAYZKI010000321.1:0-1508 GCA_964478745.1 uncultured Bacteriovoracaceae bacterium | reverse complement strand
CGGCGGCGCGCGTCTGGATGAGCGTGCTCCCGGCCACGGGAGCGTCGGTCGTGATGACGAGATTTTTCGCCGTGAGCGAGCCACCGCTCGTCTGCACGACGCAGGGATCTCCCTCGGTCACGTCGCTCACCGGCGTTTCCTCGAAGATACGGCTTCCCTGGCCGGGAATCGTGGCGGCTAGGGCCAGAAGGTATTTCCGCGGGTGGAACTGGGCCTGGTCCGAGATGCTCATCCCGCCGAAGGTGGGGAAGGGCAGCGGCGCGCGATTGAGCCTCTCGACCTTCATCCCGAGCTTCTGCGCCGCCCAATGCTCGCGCTCGAGGTCGGCGAGCTGCGAGTGGGACTCGCAGTAGAGATACGCGGGAAGGTTCTCGAGCTCGCAGTCGATCTCCATCTGCTCGACGTTGGAGCGGATGAGCTCGAGCGCGGCGCGTCCCGCCTGGAGCACCTGTCCCGCCGCATCGACGCCGAAGTCGGTCATGAGATCGTGCAGACCCTGGTCCGGATACTCGGTGACATGCGCCGTGGTGTGTCCAGTTTCGCCACGGACGATTCGCCCCTTCTCGAGCAGCGCGACCCGGAGGCCGGCGCGTTTCAGAAGGAATGCCGTCGTGATTCCCGCAATGCCGCCGCCCACGACGGCGACGTCGTATGACGCGCTCTCATCGGCGGAAGTCTGCGAAAACGCCGGATAATGGGTGGAGGGACTCGACGAGATCCAGAGGCTTTCCGAGCGCGAGGGGAGTTTTGTCACGCGATGCTGCGAAGCAATGGACGTACCATTGCAAGAGAGCTTCCTCATGCGACGGTTGCTGAGCCGCGATAGTCGTAAACGGTTGTGGGAGTTCGTCGAGGAGCCCAAGGTGCTTCTCGCTTTCGATTTCGACGGAACGCTCGCGCCCATCGT
Organism: uncultured Bacteriovoracaceae bacterium; assembly: GCA_964478745.1. Taxonomy (GTDB): domain Bacteria; phylum Bdellovibrionota; class UBA1018; order UBA1018; family UBA1018; genus CAYZKI01. The sequence continues at coordinate 601 of CAYZKI010000321.1, read as the reverse complement.
TCCTTCGAGGAAACAGGCGCGCATGCGCAGGCAGACGCGCGCCCTCCTGTCGGCGGTGAGCCGGCTCTATCCCTGCGCGGTGATCTCGGGCCGCGCCCGCAAGGACGTGCGCGAACGCGTGGGCCTGGGGAGCGACATCCTCTACGTCGGAAACCACGGGATCGAGTGGGGCACCGTGCGCAAGGATGACGAGGCGGCCCGTCTGGCGCGCGAGTGGCAGCGCGCGCTCCGGCAACGACTCCGGGGGATGCGGGGTATCGCCATCGAGAACAAGGGGCCGACCCTCGCCGTTCACTATCGCGACTGCGCCGACTGGGCCGGGGCCGAAAGGCTGATCCGGGAGGCGTCGGGCGGCCTGCGGGGAGCGAGGCTGGTCGGCGGGAAGGCGGTCATGAACCTGGTTCCGAAAGGCTCCTGCGACAAAGGAAGCGCGCTGCTTCGACTGAAGAAGGCGCTCCGATGCGAGCGCGCTTTCTTCATCGGCGACGATCTGACCGATGAGGACGCCTTCCGCGCGTGTCGCGAGGACAGGGGATTGCTCGGAGTGAGGGTGGGCCCGGATCCGCGCTCGGCGGCCCGGTACTACGTGGAGACCCAGGAA
>CAYZKI010000320.1:0-3835 GCA_964478745.1 uncultured Bacteriovoracaceae bacterium | reverse complement strand
GCGCAGCAATGCGGAAAATGAGCGGGCATGTTATCGCTGGGATGAATGGGAAAGACCTACCGTTGCGAGTTCGAGGTGCGGGGCTACGAGCTGGACAGCTTTGGCCACGTGAATCACGCCGTCTACCTCTCCTATCTGGAGCACGCTCGCTGGAAGCTGCTCGAAGAGGAAGGCATCACGCTGAAGGTCTTCCAGGGCTGGAAACGCTGGCCGGTGATCGCGCATGTCGACGTGCAGTTCGTGCGGCCGACCTACATGGGTGACAAGCTCGAGATCCGCACGCAGATCAACGAGCACGGGAAGACGAACTTCATCGCCGAACAGACCATTTTCCGCGGGGAAACGATCGTTTTGAAGGCGAAGATCCGCATCGTGACCGTGAACGAGCAGGGAAGGCCGGCGGAGCTTCCGGAAGATCTGGCGCGCACATGGTCCTGAACCCGGCTGAGCTTCCGAAACCCAATCCGCGGAAGACGATCCGCTGGGGCAACCTCACGGGAACGCGTGAGCGCGTCGCGATGGCGTTGGCCACCGCGGGAGGGGCCGGGCTTTTTCCCGTCGCCTCGGGCACCGCGGGCACGCTCGTCGGAATCCCGATTCATTGGCTCAGCGCGGAATGGGAGTGGCCTTTTCGCGTGCTGCTCTGGGCCGTACTTTTTTGCGTCGGGGTCTGGGCCGGCAAGGTCGTCGATGATGCGATGGGTTCAGGCGACCATTCCTGCATCGTCATGGACGAAGTGGTCGGCTATGGCATCACCGCTTGGACGTGCGGCCAGGACACCGCATCGCTGGTCGCCGCGTTTTTCATCTTTCGTTTCCTGGACATCGTGAAGCCCTGGCCGGTCCGGCGCATAGACGTCTGGTCCAAGAACAAAGCCCTCGCGAGCGCGCCGGGAAATTACTGGGGCGGTCTCGGAGTCATGGCGGACGACTTAGCGGCTGCGTTGATCGGGCTCGCTCTGATCGTGATTTTGCAGCGCGGCGGCTGGTGGTTTTCCTGAGAATTTTTTGGCGAAGAAAACGTCCCGGCGCGCTTTCATTTCTGAATTTTCCCATGGTACGTTCGTTGCCAACATCCCGCGCCAAACGGATCGTTTAGTTAACTGACCAAGGCGGGGCGCAAGCCACGCCGAGGTATGAAAGGAATTCCCTTAAAATGGCTCATGGTAACACTTCAGAAAAGGCCCCTGTTGAATTCGCCACCGGCGGAAACAAGGCCAAGGCAATCGACCTCGCAGTCCAGGCGATTGAAAAGCAGTTTGGCAAGGGCTCGATTATGCGTCTCGGGACGCACGAGACTCTCCAGGGCGGCGACGTCCCGTCGGTTCCGACGGGCTCCTTGTCGCTCGATATCGCGCTCGGTATCGGCGGTCTTCCTCGCGGCCGTATCGTCGAGATCTACGGCCCGGAAGCTTCCGGTAAGACGACTCTGACCCTTCACGCGATCGCGGAAGTCCAGAAGCAAGGCGGCGTTGCCGCGTTCGTCGACGCCGAGCACGCTCTCGACGTGAACTATGCCCGCAAGCTGGGCGTTCGCACCGACGACCTGCTGATCTCCCAGCCCGACACCGGCGAGCAGGCGCTCGAGATCGCCGACATGCTCGTTCGATCGGGCGGCGTCGACCTGCTGGTCATCGACTCGGTCGCCGCACTCGTGCCGCGCGCTGAAATCGAGGGCGAGATGGGCGATTCGCATATGGGACTCCAGGCCCGTCTCATGTCCCAGGCGCTTCGCAAGCTCACCGGCACCATCAATCGCAGCAAGACGCTGGTCATCTTCATCAACCAGATCCGCATGAAGATCGGCGTGATGTTCGGCAACCCGGAGACGACGACGGGCGGTAACGCCCTCAAGTTCTACTCTTCGGTCCGCCTCGACATCCGTCGCATCTCGGCGATCAAGGAAGGCGACAACGTCATCGGCAACCGCACCCGCGTGAAGGTCGTGAAGAACAAGATGGCTCCTCCGTTCCGGGAAGTCGAATTCGACATCCTCTACGGTGAAGGCATCTCTCGCGAAGGCGACCTCATCGATCTCGCGTCGAACCTCGGCGTGATCGAGAAGAGCGGCACCTGGTACACCTACAAGGACGAGCGCATCGGCCAGGGACGTGAAAACGCCCGCGCCTACATGAAGGCGAATCCGAAGGTGATGGACGATGTCCGCGCCGAAGTGCTGAAGAAGTCGGGAATCGGTCAGAAGGGCAACGGCGCGCAAGCCGCCGAGGCCGCCAAGGCCGAAGCTCCGGCGGGCGCAAGCACGAAGCCGGCATCGGACGTTTTGGCGTCGGCCGCGGCCGCTGCGAAAGCAAAAGCTCAAGCCGCTGCGAAGAGCAGCCCGGCACGCAAGTAAAGTCGGCTTCTGCCGTTTGGAAAAATGAGACCCCGGTTGGAGAAATCCGATCGGGGTTTCTATTTTGGCGAAACCCTGGAAACCGCCGAGGTTACCTGCTCCGGGTCATCCGTGACCTGGCTCTTATCCGACACATTACGGACCTTCCCGAAACTTGAGAGAATGTGGAGGTCGAGTTGAACGTATGTGGACGACTAGAACGAAACTCAGCATTTCCCTGATATTCGGCGCGCTCGCGATTCTGTCGAGCTCGTGCAATCTGCGCCTCGCGCGAATCGGCGCGGAGCTGACCGAGAGCTCCACCGGGACCGGCTCATCCGTCAGCGTGGTTCTGGCGAACACGCCTTCCGTGAGCGCGACCGACACGAGCCTCAACGTCACGGTCACCGGCACGGACATCACACATTACAAGTACGCCGTGGGCGACTCGAGCCTCGACTGCTCGGTGCCAGGAAACTACTCGTCCGAAGTGGTCGTCAGCACGCCGATCACCGACCTGCTCTCCGGAGCCGGTGGAAAGAAACTCTGCGTAGTCGGCAAGTCCTCGTCGGGCGCGTGGCAGGATTTCTCCTCGCCGACGGTCCATGCGTGGAACAAGTATCTCTCCGTCACGGTCGAGAAGGTCTACCCGACGAACTCGGACTGGAACCAGTACGTGAAGGACGACGACTTGACCACCGACGAGTACTCGCAGGACGACGTCGCCTGCGACGGAACCGAGTCGGGGGCCTACACCTGCATTCATGGCGGCGAAAAGCGCAAGGTGGCGCTTGCCGGCGAGACGAGCTGCTCGGGCCTGACCCTGACGGAGGCGCTGGGAGCGTTCGACTGGGAGTGCAAGGTCAAGGCGGGAACGGCGACCTTTTTCACGAAGGCGCTCAAAAGCTCGAAGGGCCTGAAGGACCTGGTCGACGCGGCCGCGTGGAAAAACAATTCGGTCCAGGTGCACCGCGGTTCGGATCTGATCGCCCAGAGCACGAGCGCCACCTGGGGCTGGGCGAACGCGATCGCGGCCCTCCCGGACAACAGCTCGGGCGTCTCGATCCAGCTGGATGGCGTGGACGACGACGGCGCCGGGCCGGATGAGGTCTATGCCGCGGGCACCGTCTTCACGCTTGCATCTTCGCGCGCGAGCGCGGGCTACGTTCTTGCCCTCGACGGCGCATCGATCGTGACTCTCGGTTCGGCCGAGCTTTCCTTCAACGGTACGGTGACGACGAATTGCAACGGGGGGAACTGCCTCATCACGTCCGACGGACCCGATCGACTCTGGTTCGAGGGGCGCTTTGACGGCTATCATGCCTCATTGACGGTGAATCACCTGATCAGGCCCTGGAACTCCCACCTGGTCACGATCAAATCATCGACCCTCAAGAACGCTCTTGAAGGCGTCTATTATCAGCGCTGGGGCAGGCTCTCGAGCGTCCGCGACGTGCTCCTTACCGGCAATGGCTTCTTCGCGCCGGGTGAATGGTCCAGGAC
>CAYZKI010000319.1:0-3852 GCA_964478745.1 uncultured Bacteriovoracaceae bacterium | reverse complement strand
AAGTGGAGAAACACGCGAGTCGCCGGCGGAAAGCTCGTCTTCATGGCGGCAAGCGCGACCGGTCCGGTTTTCTGGAGCTCGGATGGCACCGAGGCAGGAACCCTGCCCTTCGGAGACGAGGGAGCCAGGGCGACGGGGTCGGGCATGAGCATCGTGGCTCAAAGGAGCGATTTCATCCTGTACTGGGGAACCGACTCGGTCCACGGCACCGAGCTCTGGAAGACCGACGGAACCCAAGCCGGAACGGCGCTCCTCAAGGACATCTGTCCGGGCTCATGCTCGGGGAAGGGCACCCAGTTTACCCAGGCCTCGATCCTGGACGCCTCGGGCACCGCGTACTTCTGGGCGTCCACGCCCGCGACCGGAGTGGAGCTTTGGAAGTCCGACGGAACCGAGGCCGGCACCGTGCTCGTTGCCGATACCCGGCCGGGGCCGCTGACCCCGTTCACGGCAGTACAGCCGCAGTTCACCGCGGTAGGGAACACGGTTTTCTTCACGCTCGTCGCGAACGGCGGAACGGACCAGGAGCTGTGGAAAACTGACGGTACGGCCGCGGGAACCGGCCGCCTGCTCGACATTTTTCCTGGCGCTACCGGCTCGAGTATCCTCGGCATGGCGGCCCTCAACGGGAAACTGATCTTCTCCGCCCAGGACACGGGCACGAATCGCGAAATCTGGGTCAGCGACGGTACGACCGCAGGCACGCAGATGCTCGTCGATCTGAACGGGAGCGCGACGGGCAGCGTGAACCCGAGCTACTCGGCCGTGGCCGGCGGGCTCTACTACTTCTACGCGAACGACGGGGTCAACGGCAACGAGGTGTGGAAAACCGACGGTACTCTTGCTGGAACCGCGATCGTGAAGAACTTGGATCCCTTGGGAATCGTCGCTCTGCGCTCCCTCGGCCTCGGCAAGGCGTGGTTCCTCGTGAACGTGGGTGGCATTTTCGAAACCTACGTCACTGACGGCACCTCCGCGGGCACTGTTTCGATCGGACAGATTCAAAGCTGGGCGAGCTCCCACACGGCACTTCTCCCGGACGGCAGGCTGATCTTCAGCGCCTGGTCGACCGGCAACGGTGCCGAGCTCTGGGTGAGCGACGGGACCGCCCCTGGCACCCAGATGATCAAGGACATCAACCCGGGTGCCGGCGACTCCCTCCCGACCTACTTCACCACGATCGGCGACCGGATCGTGTTCGCCGCGAACGACGGCACCAGCGGAAGCGAGCTCTGGAGCACCGATGGAACGGCCGCGGGAACGAGCCTGATCGCGGATCTCAATCCGGGATCGGCAAGCTTCGTGATGAGCCAACCCGTTCCCCTCAATGGCCGCCTCTTCTTCGCTGGAAAGGAAGGAACCCACGGGGTCGAGCTTTGGTCGACCGACGGAACGACCGCGGGAACCGCGCTGTTCGCGGACATTCTCCCGGGCACCGGCGACTCCTTGCCCCTGACGCTTTATCCCGTCGGCGGCGGCTTGATCTTCCAGGCTGACAGCGGATCGCAGGGGCCTGGCGTCTGGCGCCTGACCTACAACCCGTAGGCGACGCCTGGACTCGATTTTTCCCTTCCCGCCGCGCCGCAAGCCATGGGCAAATAGGCCCCATGCCGAAGCTTCGCGATATCCTCAAAGGCTTTCCGAACAACCTGACTCAGCAGATTCCGGCCTCTTCCCTCGACCATGAGATCACGGGCGTCACGCAGGACTCGCGCGAGGCGAAGGCGGGATCCATCTTCGTCGCCGTGAAGGGCGAGAAGCAGGACGGCCACGCCTTCATCCCCGAGGTGGCGAAGAAGGGCCCCGCGCTCATACTCGGCGAGACGCCGAAGCCCGCGGGCGCCGACGCTCCCTATCTTCAAGTCACGAGCTCGCGCCTGACGCTGGCCAGGCTCGCCGCGAACTTCCATGGAAACCCCGCGCACGGCCTAGTCATGGTCGGCGTTACCGGTACGAGCGGGAAGACGACGACCACCTACCTCATCGAGTCGGTGCTGAAGGCCGCGGGACACAAAGTCGGCGTGATCGGCACCGTGAACTTCCGCTTCGGCGACAAGATCTACCCGTCCACGCACACCACGCCCGGCGCGCCCGAGCTCCAGGAGCTTCTCGCGCGGATGAAGGCCGACGGCGTGACGGCGGTCGTAATGGAGGTCTCCTCGCACGCGCTGAAGCAGCACCGCGTGGCCTTCATCCCGTACGACGTGGCCGTTTTCACGAACCTCACGCCCGAGCACCTCGATTTCCACCCGGATATGGAAGACTACTTCCAGTCGAAGGCCATCCTGTTCAAGGGCTTCGTCCACTTCGCGAAGGACGCGGGAAAAGAGCCCGTCGCCGTCGTGAACGCGGACGACGCCTACGGTGAAAGGCTCAGGCGCGAGATCGACAGGCCGGGCGCGCACATCCGCACGCTCGCGGTGAGCATCGGCCCCGGCGACCTCAAGATCGACCTCGAGGGCATCCGAGGCGAGATCAGCGGCGTGAAGATCCGCTCCGAGCTCACCGGACAGTTCAACGCGAGCAACATCCTCTGCGCTTTGGGCGTGGGCATCGGGCTCAAGCTGAAGCCCGAGGTGATCGCCCGGGGGATCAACGAGCTCAAGGTCGTCCCGGGGCGCATTCAGCGCGTTCCCAACGACAAGGGAATCCACGTTCTGGTCGACTACGCGCACAAGCCGGACGCTCTGGAGAAGGTGCTGAAAACCTTGAAGGAAGTGCGCGACGGGCACGAGCTGATCACCGTTTTCGGCTGCGGGGGAGACCGCGACCGGACCAAGCGGCCCGTGATGGGCAAGCTCGCGGTCGATCATTCCGACTTCGTTTTCGTCACCTCCGACAATCCCCGCACCGAGGATCCCGGCGCCATTATCGCGGAAATCACGAAGGGAATCGGAGGCGCGCCGAACTTCGCGGTCGAGCCCGATCGGGACAAGGCGATCGGAAAAGCCATCGCCCGGGCGAAGAAGGGCGACATCGTCCTGATCGCCGGGAAGGGTCACGAGGACTACCAGATCATCCCGGACCCCGCGAATCCGGGCCGAACCGTGAAGATCCACTTCGACGATCGCGAGGTGGCGGCCAAATACTTGTTGACCCCGTTTTTTGAAAAATTCTAGTATCCCGTATGCTCCTTTGGTTGCTGTATCCGCTGCACGAGACGTACTCGTTCTTGAACGTCTTCAAGTACATTACGTTCCGCACGTTCGGAGCCGCGATCACCGGCGTACTTCTCTGCATGCTGATCGGGCCCTCCTACATCCGCCTCCTTCAAAGGAAGCAGATGGGCCAGGCGATCCGTGACGACGGTCCCCAATCGCACCTTTCCAAGAAGGGCACGCCCACCATGGGGGGCGGCCTCATCCTCCTGGGCATCGCGATCCCGCTCCTCCTCTGGGGCGACCTGACCAACACCAACGTGTGGATCGCGCTCGGCACGACCGTCCTCTTCGGGGTGATCGGCTACGTCGACGACTACCGGAAGGTGGTCCAGAAGAACCCGAAGGGCCTTTCGGCCCGCCAGAAGCTCATGGCCCAGTTCGTGGTGGCCGTGGCCGCCGCGGTGACCCTGTACTGGCTGCGCGAAACGCCCCCGGTGCTGAAATTCCCTTTCTTCAAGGATCTCTCCCTCGACCTGGGCCTGCTTTTCATCCCGTTCGCGGCCTTCGTGATCGTGGGTGCGTCGAACGCGGTGAACCTGACCGACGGCCTGGACGGCCTGGCCGTGGGGCCGACCATCACCACCTCGGTCACCTTCCTGATCCTTTCGTATTGCGCGGGTAACGCGAAGATCGCCGAATACCTCCAGATTCCGTACGTTCCGGGCTCCGGGGAGCTCGCGGTCTTCTGTGG
>CAYZKI010000318.1:0-3860 GCA_964478745.1 uncultured Bacteriovoracaceae bacterium | reverse complement strand
GTGTTGTGGCAACGCTTGAGGAAGTCCTCCTTGCTCATGTCGGCGGGCTTCATCGTGTTGATGTGCAGGTTCCCGTCGCCGATATGGCCGAAGGTATAGATCTCGATCTCGGGGTGCTTCTCGGCGAACATCCGGTACATCTCGTCCAGGAACTCGGCGACCCGCGAGACCGGGAGCGAGATGTCGTTCTTGTGGAGCATCGCCTTGTGAAAGAGGCTCTCGGGCACGCCTTCGCGGCGCATCCAGAGCTCGCGCGCCTCGCGCGGCGACTGCGCGAGCGTGCCGTCGAGCACGAGGCCCTTCTCGAAGATGCTCTCGAGCCAGCGGGTCAGGATCCCCTCCGCGTCCGGAGCCTCGGGGCGCTCGATCTCGAGCAGCACGTAGGCGCCGCCGTGGGTGGTGACCGGAACCTTGAGCTTGAGGTGTTCCTCGACCGCGTCCAGGCAATTCTGCGTCATGCACTCGAACGCCATGATCTTGAACGGGCCGTGCGCCCGCGTCTCGTGGAAAAGCCTGAAGACCGCCGGAACGTCGGCGACCGAGAAGAAGAAGACGTCGAGGGCGTGCGGGACACGCGCGAGCTTCAGCGTCGCCTCGGTGATGATGCCCAGGGTTCCCTCGCTCCCGATGAAAAGCTGACGAAGGTCTGTGCCCGTGTTGTTCTTCTCGAGGGCGCCGTTGAGCTCGAGCACCTCGCCTTTCATCGTGACGACCTGAAGCCCGAGCACCCAGTTGCGGGCCATGCCGTAGTGGATGACCTTCACTCCGCCGGCGTTGGTGGCGATGTTTCCGCCGACGTGACTGGACCCTTTCGACGCGAAATCGACGGGCCAGGTGAGACCGTGCGGCTCGCAGTGCTTGTGGACCGCTTCGGTGACGGCGCCCGCCTGCACCCGAACCGTCTGCGAGAGCGTGTCGACTGGCCCCATCCTGCTCATGCGGGCCATGCTCAGCACGACCTCGCCGTTCGGGGCCACCGCGCCGCCGGCAAGACCGGTCCGGCCCCCCGAGGGCACGATCGGGATCTTGTGCTTCGCGCAAAGCTTCACGAGCCTGACCACCTCTTCCGTGGTTCGCGGAAACGCGATCGCGCTCGGCTTCGGAAGAAAGACCTTGGTCCAATCCTTTCCGTAAGCCTCGAGTTCCGCGCCTTCGCGGACCAGGAAATCCTTGGGAAAATCCGTGGAGATCGCCGTCAAAAAACCGTTCGGGAGCTGGGTCATGACCCCCTTTTTCGCATAGGCACCATGCCCCGTGCTAGCGTTAAAGGGTGCGTCCGCCGAGCTCGAAAGCACTGCTTTTCACCTTCCTGGGAACGGCCTCGCTGGTCTTCCTGGCCGGCTGGTGGCTGGAGCGCCAGGGGGTGTTCACGCTCCGGAAGCCGATGAGCGCCACCGTCATGGGAGCGGTTGCGTCACGCGCGCCGGCTTCGACGGAAATCGCGGGAGGAGGAAAGCCCAAGCCTCTTTCTCCGGATAGCCCGCTGGTCTCCGAGGAGATGAACGAGTCCGCGCTCAACGAGGAAATCCGGCGCGGCAATCCGTGCGCCGCGCTCGTATGGGCGATGAGCTCCGAGCAGGACGGGCCGGACGTGCTTCTCGCCAAGCTGGCTGAGGTCCTTGCCGAGCTCGGCTCGCCCGAGCCCCGGCTCGAGGAGCTCGCGCGGGCACGGCGCCACCCGGACACTTATGGCTTCGCGGAAGACCTCTCGGTTTCGGAGATCGAGACCAGCCGCTTCTTCGCCGCGCTGGCGGCGACGGGCCAGATCCACGCGGGCATCCGGCATGCGCAGGAGGACTGGGCGCTCGGGTACCGGCTCCTCGAGAAGCTCATGGCCGACAATATCGAGAACGGCGTCTACGCGTGCTACTACGCGGCCGCGATGAGGAAGCAGGGATCCGCTCCGCAGAGTTATCTTCCCTGGCTCGAACGTTGCTCCGAGGCTCCGAACTACGACTTTCATACGGCGGGGCTCGCGCGCTCGATCCTCTCGGCTTCCCGGAAAAGCCCGGCAGCGCGGGTGCTGGCCGAGTACGCCCTGGGCTACCTACCCGTGCCCGATCACGCCGCCCTGCTCGAACCCGTGCGCGAGATGATGGGCGCTCCGGCGCGTGGCGCCGAAGACGGGCCCGACGGCTCGGACCGCGTATATCGCATCGGCCGACGGCTCATGGACAACGTGCTCAGCCAAACGGAGGGACGCGAATCGGTCGACTGGTTCCAGACCGAGTTCGCCGTCGGCCGAGCGCTCGCGAAAAGCGCGTTTGCCGACATGAACCCCGAGCCCGACGAGCAGGAGCGCGAGCCCGAGGTGCTTTCCATCCGGCCTAGGGATCTAGTCTCGGACGTCGAGAGGGAGCGGCAGGCCCGCTGGAGCGCCGCCTGGGACGACCTTCTGCGGTCTCCCAGCGTAAAAGAGTGCCGGACCGGCCTCCTGACGAAGTACATTGAGACGGAGTCCAGAGGAGCCTCCCGAAAATGATCCGATCGCGCCTTGCCGGGGCATTGGCCATCGCCGCAATACTCACTCCGTGTCCGCAGCCCGCGGGCGCTGCGGAAAGCGCGCCGACCTGCTACGTCGCCCAGGCGCTGCCCGAGGGCGCGCGGTTCCGCAAATCGCCGTCGCTGCGCGCGCCGGTGGCCGCCACGGCGGAACGCGGAAAGCTCTATCCGGTCATCGCCGCCGAAGGGGAAGAAGACTGGGCCAGGATCAGCGAGGGCCCGAACCAGGGTCTCTTCCTGAATCTTTCCGTCTTCCGGGTGAAAGTGCGCGACGAGCTCGAGGCATGCCGCAAAGTCGAGGGTCCCGCCGAGGTCGGCTCCGACCGCGTGAACGTGAGATCCGCGCCCGACATGAAAGCCGCGGTGACGGGGCAGCTCAGGGTCGGCGATCCGCTCACCGTCTCGCCCGCCGAGGCGCCGTGGCTCCAGATCACCTTTCCCGAAGAGCACAAAGGCAGGTTCGTGCATTCGGATTTCGTCAAAGTGAGGCTTCCGCGCGAATGAAAGTCACTCCTGATCTCGTGAACTGGCAAAGGCGCCTTTACGGCTCGAATCACCGCGACCCGGTGAACCTGATCATCCACCTGGTCACGGTGCCCGTCTTCATCGCCGGCTTGATCCTGGCATTCGTAGGGCAGCCGCTGGCTTCGATCCTCGCGATTGCGAGCGCGATCGCGCTCCAGGGCTTCGGTCACACGCGTGAGAAGAATGCCCCCGAGCCTTTCCTCTCGCCGCTCGACTTCGTCGCGCGCTTCACCGTGGAAAACACCGTCACCTTCTGGCGATTTCTGTTCTCCGGCGAGTACCTGCGAAACTTCCGCGGCCGTTAGGCGCGTGTCCTCAAGCCCCCTCTGGGGGCGCTAGGGGAGCAGCGAGGAATCGAGATTGAGCGAAGCGAAATCGAGAGGGGCTGCTGCGTTAAATGGTGGATCGAGCAGGGATCGAACCTGCGACCCGCTGATTAAGAGTCAGCTGCTCTACCAACTGAGCTATCGATCCACCTAACCAACGAAGAGGACTGGGATTTAGCACCGTGGTAGCATCGAGGCAATGAAATTCCTCTGCCTGCTCGGTACATTCCTGTTTTTGGCGCCCGTGAGCCCGTCTCAGGCAACCACCTTCGCTCCCCGGGAATTCCCGGCCGGCGTCCAAGACGCGCCGAATATCGTCCGGGGCAAAGTGGGGATGACCTATTCCGACTGGGGAAAAAGCACTGACGGGATCCGCCGTCTCTACACCTTTTATGAACTTCAAATCGAGGAAGTCATTAAAGGAAACATCCAGGGCCGCTCCCTGGTCATGCGGGAGCTGGGGGGCCAGAAAGACGGGGTCGGCCTGGAAGTTCCAGGGTCCGCGCG
>CAYZKI010000317.1:0-3867 GCA_964478745.1 uncultured Bacteriovoracaceae bacterium | reverse complement strand
TCAGGGCCCGAAAGGGCCCTAGAAACGAAAGCGAAAAAGCTGACCGAGCTGGGCTTCCTTCGCGAAACCGCGGCGCAGACGCGCAAGGAGAAGCCGATTACAGGCCGTAGCCGAATCCGAGCGAGTACGAGGTCGACGAAATCGCGATGTTCGAGATGTTGAGCTTGAACGAAGCGATATCGAGCGAGATGTTCCAGCTCTTCGCGTTCTTGAGGAAGCGCGTGAAGCTCATGCCGAAGGCGAGCTCGCGATTCCTGAACGCGAGAGGCTCCGCGCCCGAGGTCACCGGCGAGAGCTTGAAATAGCCGCCCAGCGCGGTGTTCGGGTTGATGCGCTTCGAGAGCACCGGGAAGAGCTGCGGGCCGGCCATGTTCTTGAAGCCGTAGGCGTCGCCTTCCACCATGCTGGTCGTGAAATAGTAGCCGCCCATCACGGCGAAGCGCCACGGGGCCTTGATGCCCGGGACGATATAGCCGACGCGCGCGTTCAGACCCAGGAACCGGATTCCCGGCTCGGGCGACACGCTCACGGGCATGACGGTGTAGTAGCCGCTCAGGCCGAAATCCCAGTGCGGCGGAAAGAGCATGCGCGTGAACGCGGCCTTGGCCGTGATCGCGATCTGGGTGCGATCCGGCAGGCCCGACTCCGTGTACGAGATGTACGAAGGGCCGACGCCGATGGAAAGGCCGAGGGCCTTCTGCGTGTCCTGGTTCCTGGCGCTGTAAGCCTTGAAGTCGCCGACGAACACGAAGTTCATCTTCTCGCGATTCACCTGGCCGAGCGGGCCGACCTCGAGAAGCTCGACTTCGGTCGTAGGCTGATTGATCGGGATCTTCAGGAGGAAGTCACCGGCCTTGTTCCGGGCCACCCGCTTCTGGGAGAAGAGGATGTTCCAATCAGCCTGGTTGTACCTGCCCCGAATCACCACGAAACCTTCAGGATTCACCGGTACGGGCTCGGCGGGAAAACTCAGATTCGCGATCTTCGCCTGCGCGGCCCGCTGAACTTGCACGGCGAAATCCGATGCGAATGCCTCCGTCGAAAGATGAAGGAATTGCAGGGCCGAGAGACCTAGGGGAAGAGAGGCGCATGGAGTAACCGCATACGTACTACTTTATCCATGGACTAAGTTTAGCACTCACGTGAGCGCTTTCCAGCCCGATCTTCCGCCAAGTTCTTGGCGCAGCTGGGAGGCCTCCCGAAGCGCGGTCTCAGCCGACACACCCAGGGCCTCCGCCCACGTACCGGCAAGGGAGTCCGCCCAGGGCAGGCCACCGTCCGCGCGCGACATATAAAGGGGGACGCGCCGGAGGTAGAAATCCTCGAGCCTGAGGGTCATCTCGCTTTCGATGGTGTATCGAAGCTGCGATTCGAGGAAAGGGTAGCCCTCCGGATCCGGTACCCGGCTGGGCGAGCGCGCGATTTCCAGCGCCTCCCTTCCGTAACGCTCGAAAAGCGCGTCGGCGCCTTCGATGCCGCTCGCTATCGCCCTCTTGCGCGCTTCCGCGATCGCGTCGGGAGTGGCTTCCGGATTGACCGGCGCCCTCGTCGAGGGCTCGCGCACGCTGGGCGGGATCTCGGGAAGCTTCCCTGCCCTCGTGTCCTCGCGCCAGACCTCGAGGGCATGCTCGACGATCTCCTCGGCCATCTTTCGATGCGTGGTGTACTTGCCGCCCGCGACCAGGACGGACCGTCCCGGGCCGGTCTCCACGTGATGCTCGCGGCTCACCTTTTGAAGCGGCGCGCCAGCCTCGGTGCGCATGAGGGGGCGAACACCGACATAAGCGCTTAGGATATCCGCAGCTTTGAGCTGCGCCTTCGGGAAATAGAGCTTCAGGAGATCGAGCAGGTACTTCACGTCGGCGGCCTCGACTCTCACCTGGGCCGGATCGGAGGACACGGGGGCGTCGGTCGTGCCGACGATCACCACGCCCGAGCCGAAATCCGGGCGCGGGATGACGAACGAGATCCTCCCGTCCTCGGGATGGCTCATCACCAGCGCGCCGGGAATCGGCAGGCGCTTCAGGTCGAAGACGAGGTGTACTCCCTTGCTGGGGTTCAGCCACGGCTTCCAGTCCGGGTCGAGAAGCCTTCCGAGCTCGTCGGTCCACGGGCCCGCGCAGCCGATCACCACCTTGGCGCGCAGCGTTTTTTCCTCGCCTCCCAAGGCGTCGCGCACCACGAAGCCCCGCACGTCCCCGCTCCCGTCGCGAACCGGGCGAACCGCCTCGACGTAGTTCGCAACCGCCGCTCCGAGCCCGGACGCCGCGCGCGCAGTCTGCACCGCGAGGACGTCGTCCCACATGGAGGCATCGAAGTACTGGAAGCCGCCTTTCAGGCCCTCGTCCTGGAGGAGCGGGAAAGCCTCGAGGAACTTCCTCGCCGAGAGGTGCCGATGAAAGCCGGGCGCCCGGAACAGCGATAGCACGTCGTAGAGCCACATGCCCATGCCCAGGATGAACTTCGGATGAGCATCTCCCTTGTAGACGGGGAAGTAGAACCGCAGAGGCCTGACCATGTGCGGGGCCGTCCGGAGAAGGAGCGCGCGCTCGGCCAGGGCCTCGAACACCAGGTTGAACTCGAAGTTCTCGAGATAGCGAAGCCCGCCGTGGATGAGCTTGCTGCTTCGCGAGGACGTCCCGAACGCGAAGTCCCTACGATCGATCAGCGCGACGCTCAGGCCGCGGGAGGCCGCGTCGCGCGCCACGGCCGCGCCCGTGATGCCGCCTCCGATGACGAGGAAATCGAAGGTTTCCGCCCCGAACCTCTCGAGGGCCTTCCTCCTCGTCCTGAAGGAGAATTCACTCATGAAGGATGTTTTCCTCAGTCCTGGGGCGCCGGCCGCAGGACGCCCACTCCGAGCTCCGCCAGCTGTTCAGGCGAGACCTGCGAGGGCGACTCGGACATGAGGCACTGCCCCTTCGAGGTTTTCGGGAACGCCATCACGTCGCGGATCGGGCCGACACCGCAGAGGAGAGCCGCGAGACGGTCGACGCCGAACGCGATGCCGCCGTGAGGCGGGGTCCCGTACTGGAGGGCCTCGAGGAAAAAGCCGAACTTCTCGCGGGCCTCCTCCGGCGAAAGACCGAGAATGCCGAACATCGCCGCCTGCACGTCAGGCCGGTAGATGCGCAGGCTTCCGCCGCCCACCTCGACGCCGTTGAGCACCAGGTCGTACGCGGACGCCTTGAGCTGGTCGAGGTTCTTGCCTGCGACGAAGTCGTCGAAGAACTCGGGCTTCGGCGAGGTGAACGGATGATGGCAGGCGAAGTAGCGGTTCTCGCGCTCGTCGAACTCGAGCAGCGGGAAATCCATGACCCACAGGAACGCGGGCGCGCCTTCCCCGTGCTTCGGGATCAGGCCGAGCTTCGCCCCGACGCTGAGGCGGATGGCGCCGAGCGAATCGAAGACCACCTTGTCCCTCGGGTCAGCGACCACGAGAACGAGATCGCCGGGCTTGAGAGAGAGGGTCGAAGCGAGGGCTGACTTCTCGGCGTCGGTGAAGAACTTCGCCGCGGGCGACTGGATCTCGCCGCCGGCCTGGATCTTCATCCAGAGAAGGCCCTTGGCTCCGTAGCTCGCGCCGTGGGCCGCGAGATCGTCGAGGTCCTTGCGCGAGAGGTTCGCGCTCGCCCGCTCGACGATCGCCTTGACGATCTCCGTCCGCAGATCGAGGCGGTACGCGCCCGACGCGAACTTCTGCGCGATCGGCTCCAGCATGGGGATGCCGCCGCCGCCGTGCTCGACGATGAGCGCGGCCAGGTCCACGTGCGGCATGCCGAAGCGCATGTCCGGCTTGTCGTTGCCGTACAGGCGCATGCTGTCTTCGAAGCGCACGCGCGGGAAAGTGCCGCCGGGGTAGCGCTC
>CAYZKI010000316.1:438-3903 GCA_964478745.1 uncultured Bacteriovoracaceae bacterium | reverse complement strand
GCGGTCTTCTTCCCCGCGGAATCGCCCTAGATAAGATCTTCCTCGGTGAGGTCGAACTTCGCGCGAGCCGTCGGCGTCACCGCGAACGAGCCCGAGCCCAGCCGAACGGTGATGTTGCCGTCGTGGTTGGCGACCCAACCCTTCTGGTCCATGCGCTGGCAGTAGCGGATGATTTCGGATTTCGTTTCTTTGGGGATCATGGCGATAGTTTTGACTTTAGCTTCTTGCGCAGGGGGTTACAAGCGCAACGGAGTCTGCAAACCGTAGCAGCGCGCGCACCTTCAGGGCGCGCAGCTCATCGGCACGCGCAGAAAAGCACCGATCTTCGCCTGCAGCTCGTCGCTTACGGCGCCCAAGTTCTGGAGATCGAGCTTGTCCTGGTCTCCGGGCTGGAAGGCGGAAAAGTGCGTGGGCCTCAACGCGCCCGCGGCTCCGTTGAAGTCAACGGAGAGCGCGGCCGGCGCTCCGGGCGAGCACGAGAGGTCGAGCGCCAGAACGTCGACCGACTTGATGGTCGGCACCGCGCTCGTGCGGAAGGAAGCAGTGATCGCGAGAGTGCCGCTCAATGCCTTCTTGCGGTCGAAGACCATGTTCCAGCGAGTGAACCCCGGCTGATGAACGGCCGAGAGCGCATAGAATGCGTATTCAACGGGATCGCCGATCCCCTTGAACGCCTGGCCGAGCAGGCTCACCTTGACGAAGCGCGCGAGTGAGTCGTCGCTCGGAAGCTTGGGGCGACTCATGGCTTGATAACGGTTCCACGCGTCGAGCGAAGGCGCGTAAGGAGAATTGGCCAGGGCCGCGACGGGCAGGGCCGCTCCCGAATGGCTGACCTGACCCGCGGGCCCGGGTTCGAAGACGGCGCAGGCGCCGCCGACATCGCAGACCAGGTACTGCAGCGGCGAAAAGAGCGGCGCCACTCTCACCTGAGCCGAGCGCGCGAGCGCCTCGGCCACCGTTTCACTCGTGTCGAGGATGTACTGCGGCCACTCGAGCTCGCTCATGGCAGGAAGGGCCACCCCCCCAGAGGTTCCCGCGACCGCGGCGTCCGCCTGCATGACCATGACCGAAAGGCCCGCCTCGTTCACGCCGTTCACCGTGAAACCCGGACCCACGGGCGTGAACGCCAGGCTTCCGAACCGCGAGACCCAGCGCGCCGGTGACGCCGCCGCAGCTCCCCCTTCGCTGAAAGCCGCGGCTTGCCTCCCTCGCGGAAGCACCACTCCGTAACCGTCGCCGACGTACCAGTCGAAGCTTTCGGCCGTGACCGCGCGCCAGGCGGCGGCGTACTCGCCCCGTCCCGGAACCTCGACCGATCCGCGCGCATTCTTCGGATCCAGCGCGAACGACGTGCAGGCCTGCGCCCGAGGCGAAATGCCTGAAAGGACGAGGGATGCCAGGATGAGGGCGGAACAGAGTGGGAGCTTCATTCACCCTGTATAATGCAACGCGTTATAGGTTGGCAACCCTGAGTTCGCACCTGGAACCCTTGGGGAGCAGCCCTATCGCTGCTCCGCCAGCGGAGCTTTCCTCGCCTTCGCGTAGTGCGAGATGAGCGCGGGAAGCCAGCCGGATAACGGCGCGGCCCGGAAGCCGCAGGCCTCGAGGCGATCGGTCGACATGAACCAGTCGCCCTCGATACCGAAGGGCGAGGCTTCGCCCGAGGCCGGCGTCGCGGCGACGCGAGCGCTCTTTCCCACGGCCTCCTCGATCTGCGCCATCAGCGCCTGGATCGCGATCGGGTCGGGTGAGCAGCAGTTGATCGGGCCGTCGAGGCTCTGCTCGGAGAGCCAGAACAGGAAGCGCCCGGCGTCGGCCGAGCTCAGGAAGGAGATCCGCGCGTTGAAGTCCGGGAAGTACAGGCCCCGCCCATCGGCGACGGCGTCGACATGGAACTTCAGGCGTTCCGTATAGTCGTCCTCGCCGAGCACGATCGGGAACCGCACCGCGATGACCGGTGAGTCGGAATGCGCGAAGTACGTGGCCTCCACCTGGCGCTTGGCCTCGGCGTAGTCGCCCTCGCGATCGACCACCTTCGTGAACTTGTAGGTCCGCGGGTTGAACGAGCGCTCGTCGAGCGCCTGCGGGCGCAGGCCGTAAACGGACTGCGAGGAAAGGACCACGATCCGTCCCGCGCGGCCGTTGAGCGCTTCGCAGGTGGCGCGCGCCGTGGTCGCGTCGTAGCAAACCATGTCGTAGGCGATGTCCCACTGCGAGTCGCCGAGCGCGGGATGCCCGGGCTGCAGCAGCGCGCGGTCCATCCGGATGCGGCGAACGCGGTCGCCGAACTCGTCCTTGAGGTTACCGCGGTTCAGCACCGTGACGTCGTCACCCCGTTCCAGCAGAAGCCGCACGAGCCTCTTTCCGAAGTAACGGTTTCCGCCGATGACGAGAACGCGCTTTCTTTGTCCCTCTGGAGCTGACGCCGCGGTCATGCCCTAGAGCGTATCACGCCACCGGAACCGGTGTCGCGCCGTTAGGCGTCGAGACGAGCTTCTCGGTCTCGTGCTTCTCGGCGTTCGCCAGCAGGCGCGCGGCCGCGTCGGTGCGATTGCGTTCCTCGCGGCTCGGACGGACAACGCGACTGTAAAGATTGAGCTCGGGAGTGAAGATGAACTTCAGCAGGAGGCCGGTCCACGAGTAGTGCGCGTACAGGTTGTCGTAGAACTCCGGCGCGATGCGCTTCACTTCCGGAAGGCGCGACCACGGCACCATCATCAGATCATGATGCTCGTTGTGGTAACCCACGTTGAAGCAGAGCTTGTTGAGCGGTCCGTAATACGAGTAGGTTTCCTGGCCCGGCTTGATCACGTAGTGCTCCTGGATCCAGCGGGCGCCGACCGGGTGCAGGCCGATGCAGAAGAAGGTCGCGGCCGTGAGATACGCGAGCGCGCCCCAGCCGAAGGTCATCGTGATGAGCGTGAGGAAGGCCACTTCGACGGCGACGTTCACGAACGCCCAGCGGTCGAAGACCGTGACGTGCTTCAGGCGAGCCGGACGGACGACGCCTTCGAAAAAGAAGAAGAAGAACAGCCACAGGGTCTTGCCGATCGCCGACTTGCCGACGAGCCGGGCCTCGATCGGGCCGGCAAGGTCGGCGTCGCGGTCGAACTCGCCCTGGTAGCGGTGATGAAGGAGGTGAAAGGTGCGGAAACCCATCGCCGACGGGAAGATGATCGGAAGGTTCGCGATCATGCCCGCCCATCGGTTGGCGACGGTGCTCTTGAAGACGAGGTTGTGGGTAGCGTCGTGGATCATCACGAACATCGCGTGGTTCGCGAAGGCGCCGATGAACCAGGAGGCGGCGAGGATGACCCACCAGGCCTGGTCGGCGACGAGAGCGGCGACCGCGACTTGAAGCGCGACCACGCCCAGGATCCAGAACATGGAGCTCGGGGTATTGCCGAAGAGCTTGCGGAGCTCGGGATGCGCCGTCAGCAGCTGCTTCGCGCGGCCGATATGGGG
>CAYZKI010000316.1:0-428 GCA_964478745.1 uncultured Bacteriovoracaceae bacterium | reverse complement strand
TCGACCTTGATGAAGCCCTTATAGATATCTTCCAAGTTGCTCGGCACGTTGTTCGACACGGCGTCTTTCATGCGCTCGTCTCCCCAGTCTCGAAAAGTTGAATTTCATACCTAAACTTGTTTGATTCGTTAGTCCAGCTCAACTCCCCTTGTGGACGAGTTTCCAGGCCAAATTCCTGAACAGTCGCCCGCCCTTAGCCGAGGGATGGGACAAAAAGGACGGGAACTATTGGCCCATCTGTCGCTCTCCGGTACACCTGACCCATGAGCGCATCGAACGCGGGTCCCGCCCGCGCCCTGTTCCTGGTGAAACACGGTCCCGCGAGCCACGCCTTCGAGATGCGGGAGATTCCCGAACCCCAGGCAGCGCCGTACGAGGTGCGGTTCCGCGTCGAGGCCTCGGGCCTGAACTTCGCCGACGTGCTCGCC
>CAYZKI010000315.1:1773-3914 GCA_964478745.1 uncultured Bacteriovoracaceae bacterium | reverse complement strand
GGGGTAGGCGAACTAAAAGGGGACCTATTTATAAATTGGTGGGCCCACCAGGACTTGAACCTGGGACCAATCCGTTATGAGCGGACCGCTCTAACCAGCTGAGCTATGGGCCCCAAAAACCCCTTGTTGCCTCAACCATAAGAAAACCTGCCTCGAAACAAAAGCGCCAACCCGGTGACGCTGCGCATTTCGGGCCTCTTCCTCTCGATCCGATCGGCCGAAAAGCCTTACGGAATGCGCTTGGTCTTCGTTCGCGAAAGAGGAAGGCTTCATTCGAGTCTCGCCTGGGTATGGGCGCTGAGCCTCCTTGTTCGGCCGGCCGCCGCGGCCAGGCTCGATGCCTGCGTCGTCCAGAGCCTGGAAAGCGATCTCCGCGCGCGCATGCAGCGCGAGGCCGCGCCTGGCGTTCCGGGAAACCTCTACAGCCCCGAGGTCGTCGAGGCCCGCGATCTGGAATACCGGCGCGCCCTGGCTCAACGGGAGCTGGCTGCAACCGCGCGATACGCGTCGATCCATGAGCGGCGCGCGCAGCAGAGGTTCCAGGAGATCCGCCACAGCCTTCGAAAGGCAGGCGTCCCAAACGTGCAGATCGACGAAACGCGCAACCTCGCCGTGGCGACACTCGAGCTCGCGGGCGGCGAGAAGCGCGAGCTCATCGCCTTCAGTGGCCCTTCGCCGATCCGCGGCACCGCTCCCCCCGTGGACACGACCAAGCTTCGTCTCCCCGTCGCGCGGGACCGCATCCACGACTCCGAGGCGAAGATCTTCGAATCGCTGTCCGCGAGCCTCAGCCCGGACGCGCGCGGGACGCTGCTGCTCTATTCCGAGCGAATTCCCTGCCCGTCATGCTCGTTCCTGATCCGGGAGTTCCAGCGCCGCCACCCGGGAATCCGGGTCGAGGTCCCTCGCCTCTCCTCGAAATGGGGGACATCGCTCCACTAGAAACGAAAAAGCCCGGCTCCGCTGGCGGAGCCGGGCTTTCGTCAATCTTTGAGCCTGAATTACTTGCCGAACGCGTAGCCGAGGAAGCCGACGACGGCCATGGGGTTCTTGTCCTCGAAGCCGCCTGCGGAGCCTTCCTTCTCGAGTCCGTACGTGAAGCGCGGCTCGAAGAACAGGCCGCCACCGCCCTTGCCGAGGTTGATGCGGAAGCCGCCTGCGAGACCGAAGGAGGTCTTGTCCGTATCCGTGCTCTCGAGAGAGTAATCCATGCCACCACCAAGGAAGATCGAGAAGCGCGGAGAGGTCCGGAAACGGAAGCCGAGGGGCACGTGAAGCGCGTTGCTGCTCGTGGTGGTCTCGACGTTCGGGGTCACGAGCTTGTTCGTGGTGACGATATTCGCCACCTGATAAACGGCCCCGAATTCGAGGCCCGCGCTCTTGCCCAGGCCGAGCTCGAGGAAAAAGCCGCCGCCATAGCCAAGGCCACCCTCCACGTCGACCGCGTCAGACGTCCACTTAGTCAGCGGATAAACCACGTCGCCGACCAGGGAAAACTTCACCGCCGCGCCCGCGTCCGGCGCCGAAACGGCGCCCATCACTGCCACGACTGCCGCCAAACCGAGAATCTTGAGACTGCGCATTGTAGGATCACTCCTTAGAAGAGAAGGCCCGCAAAGAGCTCAAGCTTTGATTGAGCTGCCCAGAAGCGGGACACAGGTTTCCACCGACTCTCACACCTATGCTTCAAGTATGAGCGCCACCCGAGCAAACGACAAGTTCGCTCGTGAAACACTGATCCAAGCCGTCAATGAACTGACGCGGGCTTAGGGCCTCCGCGTCCAAGCGCGCAGGGAATCGACGAACTCCGCGATCGGTTGCGAAGTGACCTCGGGATCGATGGCGTGATTGTCGAAGTAGGGCTTTCTCGCCTCGATGAGCTCGCCCTTCAGGCCCCCGATCGACAGGAACTCATCGAGTTCCCTGCCGAAATCGATCGGGATGTCGATGTCCTTCACGTGGTGGAACTGGAGGTAGCGCAGGCCCTTCATGGACTTGAGAAGCGGCGTCCATTCGGCGAGGGTTCCGTCGATCGCGCCCGCCTGGATGATCAATCCCGCGGGTTTCTTCGCGCTGTGAAGGGCCGCATCGACGGCCATGATCGCGCCCTGGCTGAAACCCGCCCAGATGACCTTGTCCTC
>CAYZKI010000315.1:0-1763 GCA_964478745.1 uncultured Bacteriovoracaceae bacterium | reverse complement strand
TCGCCGCGCGCTCGGGCAGCGCGGCCCGCTCCTGCGCGAGCCTGTCCCGCGCCCTTTTCATCGACTTCAGTTGGTTCTTTCCCCGGGAGTACCAGGAGTAGCTTCCGCTCCCGCTTCCGACTCCGATCGGCCCGTCGGGAAGGACCCACGCGACGTCCTCGAGCAGGGGATCGGGATCGAGCGCGTGAGGGCTTCCGCCGTACGTCAGGTACGCCGCGGTCAGATCGTAGTATCTCGCCGCCTCACCCCAGCCATGCAGCATCACCATGTAGAACCGTGTCGGCTTTTTGCTGGGCAAATAGCGGTAGGTCGCCTGCCCGGTCTTCCGCGCCTCGATCAGATCCTGAACGTCAGCAAAGGAGGAGTCGCAGAAGAGAGCAAGCCCGATCATTTGAACAAGCAGCGTCCGAACCATGCAAGCCCTTCCTGAGGTCATTTCTGGTCCGGAGGTTAGAGCGGTTCAGCCGGGTTGAGAACTCCTCCGGAGCCGAAAGCGGTTTCAATCCGGAGATAAGGCCGAAACCGCCGGCTCTCGACAGATGTTCGATTCTTGGGGATGTGTCCTATCGAACACATCCGAAACCTCTCGGCTTTCTCAAGGAGCGCGGTGGCTTTCCAGTTGCAGACTCAGCGCCCAGGAGAAGTCATATGTCTTCCGGAACTTTCAGAGCCTCGGTCCTGGTCATCATCGTCGCGTCGATCGCGACCCCAAGGGCTGGCTTCGCCAACGGCGTGAATTTCACCTTCGGAAATCCATTCATGGACGGCAACGGTAACGGCATCCCGACCGCATTCGATCCGACGGAGCCGCAGTACCATCTCAACAGCGCGATGAACCGGGCAAGCGGCTCGCAGGGCGGGCCAGGAGACGGAAACCCGTTCGCGGGTATGAGCCGCAGAGGGAAGATGGGTCTCGCGATCGCTGGTGCGGCCGCGGCGGGTGCCCTTCTACTGCCGGTGCTTTGCGAAAAGCCCTACGCCGCCGAAGTGTCCCTTGGCTACACCCGAGTCCGTACTCTCTCCTATATGGAACAGTTGAAGTGCGGAGTCCGCCGGATCTTCGGAATGGAGAATGGAACCGGCGAAGAGAACCGTTCTAGCTCCCACTCGCGCCGTCCTCCCGCACAGAGAGTTCGATACTCCTATGATCCCCGGGTCTCGCAGACTTCTCTCAGGGCGTCAAAGGGCTCTGCAGGAGCCTTCGGGGCCGCCGCGACAGAGCTCACCCAAAAAGCCCAATCGGCGAGCGGCCTGTAGAGCTCTTGAAAACGCTCAGTCGACGAAAGCCTTGAGCAGCTTCGCGCGCGAAGGATGGCGCAGCTTGCGAAGCGCCTTGGCCTCGATCTGACGGATGCGCTCGCGGGTGACGAAGAAGTCCTGGCCCACCTCTTCGAGGGTGTGGTCGGACTTCTCGCCGATGCCGAAGCGCATGCGGAGAACCTTTTCTTCGCGAGGAGTGAGCGTCGCGAGCACCTTGCGGGTCTGCTCGGACAAGTTGATGTTCATCACGGCTTCGGCCGGATTGATGATCTTCTTGTCCTCGATGAAATCGCCCAGGTATGAATCTTCCTCTTCGCCGATCGGTGTCTCGAGGGAGATCGGCTCTTTCGCGATCTTGAGGACCTTGCGGACCTTGTCGACCGGGAGCTCCATCTTCACGGCGATCTCTTCCGGCGTCGGCTCGCGGCCGAGCTGCTGGACGAGCAGGCGCGAAGTGCGGATGAGCTTGTTGATCGTCTCGATCATGTGCACCGGGATACGGA
>CAYZKI010000314.1:0-3931 GCA_964478745.1 uncultured Bacteriovoracaceae bacterium | reverse complement strand
GGTGGGCTTCACGATCAGCTCGCCGTTCACGTAGCTCACCTCGGAGCGCATCGACTCCGGGAAGATCGCCACGCGGCTGTCAGCCAGCGCGAGCGAGCTCTCGGTGTCGACGGTCTTCAGCGGAACACGGATGCTCTCGCCGACCTTGAGGTACTTCACCGTGCCGAGCGTCCACTGATCGCGGCTGATGGCCGGTGCCTGGTAGACCCTGTCCTTCAGCTCGATCTGGACCGGCTGCGTGGTGCACGCGCCCATCGAGGTCGGGCTGTTGCGGACGCAGGCCACGACGTTCATGGTGTAGGTCGTGTTGTTGAGCTCGACCGGGACGTCGGTCCAGGAGACCGAGATGCCGGCGACCGGGCGAGCGCCCGCTTCCGCGGGGAGCTGCACGGACTGCACGTCGAACGTGCCGAGGTCGCGCGGAGGGCTTCCGCGGTCCGTCGGGCGGTTCGCGATCTTGATCTGCGGCTGCATTTCGCCGTTCGGGTCTTCCGCCGCCACCGTGAACACGGCGCGCAGGCCCTGCGACACCTTGATCGGGGTCGAGATGCGCGGGTTCAGGCGGTTGTCGTAGATCTTCCACTTCTGCTTCATGACCGAGACCGTGCCGCGGGGGTCGGCCGCGGTGACCTCGACGTCGAACTCGGAGTAGTAACGGCCGTCGTACTTCGCGTTCGGGAACTTCACGACTTCCGTGCCCGGAGTGTAGACGAGCGTGAGCTTCTTGGGGTCAGCCGCGTTCTTGACGACCGAAGCTCCCGGAGGGAGGCCCCCGACGTGCAGCTGGAACGGGCCCTGCGGGAAGTCTTCGCTGGTCAGCTCGACTTCGACCTTGAGCTCCTCGCCTTCGCGGACCTTGGCTTCCGAGGTGGCCGCCTTGATCTCGAACACGCGCGGAACGTCATGCACCGTGAGGAGCATGTTCCGCTGGATCATCGTCTTCCTGTCCGCCGTGCTGCGGAGCTGGAAGCGGACCGGATAAGTGCGCGAGCGGACCGACGGGTTGCCCGAGTCGTTGCCGGCGTCGAAAGACGGCGTCCAGACGAGCTTGCCCTTGGCCTGGTCGTAGGTCGCGCCGGCGGGAAGGTCGAATGCCTCGACGATCGGGGTGCCGCCCTCGCGGACGGTCACCTGCACCGGGATCTCCGTCGTGCGGCCTTCGTAAAGCTCGGGCGTCGCAGGAACGTCGAGCACGAGCGGCGGAATCACGGTCTCCGGCACGACCGGAGGGGTCGTGGTGATGTTGCCGGACTCGGGAAACGGATCCTGATCGCAGCCCGCGAGAGCGAGCACCATCACGGCTCCGACTGCCAACCTGTTTTTCGTAGTCATGAGAGTCATGTCTTTTCCCTTTTCGCGCCCTTGCTTAAGAGCTCACCGGTCTCAGGAGGAACGGGTAGTTCACCTTGACGTTCACGCCGCCGAGGGGTTTCGGAAACTGCCACTTCATCATGCGCGTCGTGATGCAGCTCTCGACGCCCGGATGGCCGAGCGAGGACTTGCCGACGCGAGAATAGTTCAGCATGCCGTTCGGGCCGATCTCGAAGTTCACGCCGACCTGGCCGGAAAGGCCCGGCTGCTGGCGCAGTCCGTCTTCGTAGCAGGCGCGAACCTGGCTGATGTACTTGGCGATCGTGGCCTGGATGACGGCGCGATCGAGACCGCCCTCGAGGACGATGTCGTTCGACAGAGCCATCTGCGAAAGGCCCTTGCCTTCGCCCGAGCCGACGGCGGAGTTGCCGTAGCCGCCCGCGCCTCCGCCGGCGCCCTTGGTGCCGATGCCGCCGAGGCCCGCCACGCCCGAGTTGCCGACGGTGGTGCGCTTCACGCCTTCGCCGAGGCCGACGAGGCGCTCGCCGCCGCTGCCTTCGGTGCCGCCCGGGCCCGCGCCCGGACTCGCGTCCTTGAGCTGCGTCGGGACGCCGCCGAGAGCCTTGGTCAGGTCCTTGCGGCCGAGAAGGCCGAGGAAGCCGAGGTTCTGCTCGACCGCGCGGCGAACCTTCTGGTTCTGCATCTGCTTCTGAAGCTCGGGCAGAGCGTTCAGCGTCGGAACCGCGACCTGCTTCTGGACCTCAGGCTCGATCTTGACGGTGACCTGCTCGATGATCTTCGCCTCCTCCTGCTTCATCTCCATCGGAGGGATGAACTTGTAAGCGACGAAAGCCAGGATGGTCGCCACGAGCGAAGCCAGCCAGATCTTCGTTTCGCGCTCGTCTTCCTTCAGGGAGCCGATGCGCAGCGGGTCCGCTTCGGCGACCGCCTGGGCCACGACGAAGTTTCCTACGTCGGTGAAGAGCTCCCAGCTCGCGTCCGAGAGTTTCTTGATCTTGCAGCCTTCGACGCCCTGGATGGCGATCGCGGCGGCGCCGGAGCCCGACTGCGGAGCGACCACCTGAAACCGGCACAACCAGCCGGAGTCGCTCGCGCTCAAGCCGTGCATCTTCCTGTTAGCGGCGCGCTGCTGGCCCGCGGTCTCGCTGACGAAACCGAACAGGCGGTGAAACCCGTAGGTCTCGGTCTTCTTGCCGAGAACGCGTACGAGGGATCCATTTTCAGTCGAGATCGTGATCATTTCGCACCTTCGATCATTTCTTCGCCCGCGTCAGCGGTCATGCGATCCAGGAAGTCCTCGCGCAGGCGGAGGAGGCCGTTCGTACCGTCATCGACGTTGCCGGTGACGACCGTGATCTCCGCGCGCTTGAGCTGACCTTGAATGAGGAGCTCTTCGAAGTTCACGTTGCCTCCGGCCTTGTACTTCACGCCCTTGCCCGTCGGGTTCGACGGGTCAGCGGCGGGAGCCGTGCTGGCCGAAGGAGCCGCGTGAGCCGCGACCGAGATCAACGAAGCTGCGAGAACGAACATCAAACGGGATTTCATTGAGATACTCCCCCTAAACTGCGCAGGCGACCCTCGAAGTATGCTGCCAAGCGAGGTTGTCCTGCCTTCTCGTACTGTGCCTTGAGTCCGGCGAGCGCTTCGCGGTTGCCGGGATCCTTGTTCAGAGCCGCCAGGGCTGCCTTGACCGCCGCGCGGTCGACGGCCTGCTCGCGGACCGGCGCGGCCGCGGCCGTCTCGATCGGAGCCTCGGTGCCCTTCAGCCAGGCCTCGAGCTTGGCCTTCTGAGCGGCGTCCTCGACCTTCGCGAGCTGTTCCTGCGTGATCGCGTCGTAGGCCTTCGCCTTCTCGGCGAACGGGTCGGCCATCTTGGCGAGCGATCCCTTCACTTCGGCGATCGCCGCCTCGTCGATGCCATCCGGCAGCGGCGTGGCGAGGATCTCGTCGGCGAGCTTCTGGTGGGCCTTCGTGAGCGCCGCGCCGATCCTCACGCGAGTGACGACGTCCGCGCGCTGCAGGTAATCGTCGGCGAGGGTGGCGAGCTTCTTGAGTGCCGCCAGGCGCTGCTCGAACTTGCGCTGGCCGTTCCTTCCGTAGAAGGAAACCTTGGCCTGAGCCGCGTCGAGCTTGGAGATCTCCTCGAGGGCATAGCGTCCCCAGGCCGGGCCGGTGGACAGCGGGGCGGAGGTGATGATCTTCCGGGTCGCCGGAGTACCCTTCCCCTGCTCCTCGAAACGCTCAGCCATGCGCTGCTTGGTTTCCAGGCTCCAGGGAAGCGCGAGCGCTTCCGGGGTGATCATGCCCGCGTCCTTGAGGGACGCGTAGATCACAGGCTCGTTCTCGCCCATCGCCTTCAGCTTTGCGATCTGGGCGGTCAGGCCCTTGAGGATGCGGTTGCGGTCCGCGATCTCGTCGCCGAGCTCATAAAGGAGCGCGAGACGGAGCTGCTGAATCTGATCGAGCTTGCCGCCCGAGAGCTTTTCGATGAGCTTCGCCGCTTCGGCGAAACGGCCTGAAGCTTCATACTCGGCCGCGAGGTCGGACTCCTTGTTCTGTGCCTTGAGGATCTTGAGGAGGGCGTCCTGGTCCTTCAGCT
>CAYZKI010000313.1:0-3966 GCA_964478745.1 uncultured Bacteriovoracaceae bacterium | reverse complement strand
CTCCAGGAGCTCCTGGAGCTTGTTCGCGAAGTCCATGGAACCCGTCTGCTCGAACAGGTTCACGGGCCTCCCGGTGTTCCCGCCCGGCGATTTGATAGCCGCCTTCGCGGCCTCGCGGGCGTTGTCTTCCTCGTCTTCCCGAGCTCGTTTCTCGCGGAGCTCCTTGTAGCTGTCACGTGCCATACCTTAGATTATCGTCGGTTCGAGGCCGGCACGTAAGTGGGTTAATGAATTCCGGGTGTGTCGGCGGCGACGCATTTGAAACGGCAGGAAAAAAGCCGCGGACTCACTGCGTGGGATTCACAATTCGCTCGCCGATCTCGCGCGTGCGCTCGAAGAGCTGCGGGTGGCTCCGGGCCCCGCCGGGCCGATGTTGGGCCAGTCGCAGGAGCCGCGCTTAGCGGAAGATCTTCGGAAGCTCGTCGACCCGCGAGACCAGATAAAGTTTCGTCGCCGAATCCTTCACCCGGTCGATGACCGGTTTCGGAGTGCTCTTGGGGAGCACGAGCGTCTTGAAGCCGAGCTTCAGCGCCTCCTCGATGCGCAGGTCCATCTGCGAGACCCGTCTCACCTCGCCGGTGAGGCCGAGCTCGCCGATGAACACCCAGCCCATCGGGATCGGGACCTCCTCGCAGCTCGACCAGATCGCGGCGGCCGCGGCGAGATCGGCCGCGGGCTCGCTGAGTCTCAGCCCGCCGGCGACGTTGAAGAAGAGATCCTCTTCCGCGAGCGGAAGCTTCATGTGCTTTTCCAGGATCGCCGCGATGAGCGAGACGCGCGCGCCTTCCATCCCGACCGACGTGCGCCGGGGTACGGCGAGAGTCGACGTCGCGACCAGCGCCTGGAGCTCGACCAGGATGGGGCGCGAGCCCTCGAGCGCGGTGGCGACCGCGGTTCCGGCGACGGCCTCGGCGCGCTCGCTCAGGAAAAGCGACGACGGGTTCGCGACCTCGCGCAGGCCCTCGCCGTCCATCTCGAAAACGCCGAGCTCGCGCGAGCTTCCGAAGCGGTTCTTCACGGTGCGCAGCAGGCGGTAGCTCTGCCCGGCCTCGGCTTCGAAGTAAAGGACCGTATCGACCATGTGCTCGACGGCTTTCGGGCCGGCGATGCTTCCTTCCTTGGTGACGTGTCCCACGAGCCAGACGGCGATGCCCGCCGACTTCGCGAGCGCCATCAGCCTGAGCGCGACGTCGCGCACCTGGCTCACGCTTCCAGGGGCGGATTCGAGCGCGCCGCTCGAGAAAGTCTGGAGCGAATCCATGATGAGAACGTGAGGCTTCAGCTCCTTCACGGTAGCGAAGACCTGCTCGAGCTGGGTTTCGGCCGCGAGGAAGACGCGGCCCTGGCCGCGGACGCCGAGGCGGTGCGCGCGGCTGCGGATCTGGTCGACCGACTCCTCGCCGCTCACGTAAAGGATGGTGAGGTCCTCGTGCTTCTCGCGGATTCCCTTGGCCATCTGAAGGAGCAGGGTGCTCTTGCCGATGCCGGGATCGCCCCCGAGCAGCACGAAGCTGTCCGGGACGAGACCGCCGCCCAGCACGCGGTCGAGCTCGCCGATACCCGTCGCGAGCCGGCGCAGGTGCTGCGGAGTCGCCGCGGACTCGTCGTCCTCGTCCTCCTCGGGGTCGAGCGAAACCCAGTGCTTGAAGCCCGTGGCGGTCGGGCCGTGGATTCCGGCCATCTCGAGGGCCGTGCTCTTGATCGAAGACTTCGAGGCTTCAGGCTCGACGCGTTCCTCGACGAGGCTGTTCCAGGTCTCGCAGGCCGGGCAGCGGCCGAGCCATTTCGAAGTGTTGTAGCCGCAGTTCTGGCAGCTGTACTGGGTTTTCGATTTAGCCATGCAATCTCACGCGGCGGACGGCATCCGCCCAGCGCTTCATCTCCTTCGCGCGGCGGGGATCATCGAACTCGGGCTTGAAGATGCGGTCCTGCTTCCACGTCCGCTCGACTTCCGAGAGATCCGTCCAGATGCCGGCTCCGAGGCCCGCCGCGAAGACCGCGCCCAGGCTGGTCGTCTCGAGGTACTTCGGCCGCTTGAGCTCGACGCCCAGGATATCGGCCTGGAACTGCATCAGGAGGTTGTTGGCGGCCGCGCCGCCATCGACGTTCAACCCGTGCATTTTCTGGCCCAGGTCGTTCTGCATGGCGATCAGGATGTCGGCGATCTGGAAAGCGATGCCTTCGAGCACCGCGCGGGCCATGTGCGCCCGGTTCGTCCCGCGCGTGATCCCGGTGAACATGCCCGTCGCGTTCGGGTCCCAGTACGGTGCGCCCAGGCCGGTCAGCGCCGGGACGAAGACCACGCCGTCCGTCGTCGGCACCGAGGCGGCAAGCGCCTCGATCTCGGCCGAGTCCTGGATGAATCGGAGCCCGTCGCGAACCCATTGGACGGCCGCGCCCGCGACGAACGCGCTTCCCTCGAGCGCGTACGTGTAGTTCTCCTCGCTGAGCGCCCACGCCACGGTCGAGACCAGGCGATGGCGGCTCTTCACGGGCTTTCTGCCCGTGTTCAGCAGGATGAAGGCTCCCGTCCCGTAGGTGCTCTTCGCCATCCCCTCCTTCACGCAGGCCTGGCCCATGAGCGCGGCCTGCTGGTCGCCGAGCACGCCCGTGATCGGCACGCCGTCGGGGATCCCGGGGAAGCCCTTGGTCACGGCGAAGATCCCGGTCGAGGGGCGGACCTCCGGCCAGATGTCGGTGGGCACGCCGAGCTCGCGGCAGAGCCCCGCGTCCCAGCTGCGCTTGTGGATGTTGAAGCAGAGCGTGCGCGAGGCGTTGCTCGGCTCGGTGACGTGCACGCCGCCCGAGAGGCGCGCGATCAGGTAGCTGTCGATGGTGCCGGCGGCGAGCCTGCCGACCTGGTGGGCCTTCTTCACCTCGGCCCAGTTCTGCAGCGCCCACGCGGCCTTCGTGCCCGAGAAGTAAGGATCGAGGAGCAGACCGGTGGCGTCCTGGAAGCTCGCCTCGAGGCCGGCCTTCTTGAGGCTCTCGCACATGCTCGCGGTCCGGCGGTCCTGCCACACGATCGCGCGCGCGACGGGCTCGCACGTCTTTCGGTCCCAGAAGCAGAGGGTCTCGCGCTGGTTGGTGATCCCGATCGCCTCCACCCGGCGCGGATCCACGTGCTTGGTCACCTCGCGGACGGTCTGGACCACCGTGGCCCAGATGTCCTCCAGGTCATGCTCGACCCAGCCCGGAGTGGGAAAGTGCTGCTCGAAATCGATGCTGGCCTCGGCGACCTTGTTCAGCTGCGTATCCATGAGAAGCGCGGTCGTTCCGGTCGTGCCCTGGTCAATGGCGAGAATGTAGCGTTCCATAACGATTCCCGTACCATATGACGCTCCGCGTGCGCTTGGGCGAACACCGGCTTCCTTCTCAGGCTTTCCTCGAAAAGACCCGAAAAGAGGACGTGGTCCGTACGCTTTTTACCTTCCTCATCGCGCTTCTCGCGGCTTCGTCCGCCCAGGCGGCCTCCGGGAAGACCGCCCGACGCGCGGTCACCCCTGCGCAGCTTTGCGAGCGCGCCGACGGGAACGCGGTCGGCTCGCGTTGCTTCTGCGAGGCCAGGCGCCAGTTCTTCGATCCGGCGGACGCGGCCGCGGCCGCCGAGTGCAAGAGCGCCGGCGAGAAGGCGCTCGTGGGGATGCTCTCGAGCGCCCAGAAGAAAGTCGAGATGAGCAACTGCTCGAACTGCAATCCCGACCAGGACGAGCGCATCGGCTGCCCTCAGGCCCTGATCCAGGCCGGGATGCGCGACGACTCGCGCTCGCTTTGGGGCGCGCTCGGAGCGCTTTCCACTCCCAACGCGAACTGCCCGCTGCCTCAATCGGCTTCGACGAGCCCCGAGGCGCTCGAGAGGCTCTTCGCGGGCGACCCGAAGTACTCGGTCGGAAACCCTCCGCCGTTCATGATCACGAGCCGCGACTGCCTGGGCGGCGCGGTCAAAAGCCTGATGAGCCGCCAGCC
>CAYZKI010000312.1:0-3967 GCA_964478745.1 uncultured Bacteriovoracaceae bacterium | reverse complement strand
CGGCTTCCGCGCGCTGCCCGGTTCAGCTCTTCGAGTCGAGCAGGATGTCGACGTAGGTCGTGCCCGCGGCGAGCGCGGAGGACGGCGTGGCCGGCTGGCCCTTGATGCGAACGCGCTTTCTCTTGAAGAGATCCTTGAACTCCGTTCGCGTGATGTGGCGGAGCGCGTGGTTCTCGTTCTGCTTCCGCAGCTCCTCGAGAAGAACCTGGTCGAGCCTCGGCCTGGGCGCGCTGAGCACCAGGGTTACGCGAAAGGAGTGGCTGGGCTGCTGTGGGACGTGGCTCACGGGTTGTCTCTCTCTTTGGTCAGTGGGTCAGGACGGCTTGCGCGCATGGATCATGTGCACCGAATAGATCTCGAGTTGTCGCAGATGCTTGAAGAATAGCCAAGGGATGTGATCGCGCGCCTGATCGATGACGAATCCCTCCCTCCGGTAGAGCTCCTCGACCGCTCGGGCGGAATCATGGAGCTCCGGGGGAAGCGAGGAGCGAAGCCGGCTCGCGACGCTCTCGTGCCAGATATAGGGCGCGCTCTGGATCGCAGTCCCGTTCCCGCGCAGGAGACGGCCTTGGAGCGCGGGCAACGACGCCGGCTCGTCCAGCATGTCGATGGCGTTGAGCGAGACCGCGAGGTCCCACTCGCCCATCGCGAGCGGAGGGTTCTGCATCTCGGCGACCACGAAGTCCATGTGCCCGTTCGCCTCGAGTCTCCCGATCCGCGCCGGCCGGGACACCGGGCCGTGGATCAGGTCGCCGGGAAACCGCAGCTCTCCCGGGTACGGGCCCCCGAGGTTCAGGTGCCGGGCGATCGCGACGCTCGCGAAGGAGGAGTCGACCCCGAGGTAATAGTCGCAGTTCTCGGAGACGATCCGCGCCAGCCCTCCGACCCCGCAGCCGAGCTCGACGGCGGCGTCGAATCGCTCGGACTGCCCGACCCATTCGCGAAGGCAGGAGAAAGGGCCTCTCGACCAATACTTGCGGATCAGCTCCGAGATCAGCGGATCGGCGACCGCCCCTCCGTCCACCTCGTCCGCGCTCAGGTAATGATTCATCAGATAGAGCGCGGTGACCCGCTCGGCCTCGAGATCCTCCTCGATATGCTCGGTCTGGATCTCCGCTTTCGCCTCGATGAAGTCGTCGCGGAAGAGCTCGGGAATCTCGTCTTCAGGCACGACCTTGGAGACGCCCTTCACGTGCTCGACGAGATAGCCATGGGTGTCCTCGACGATCATCGCGACGCCCGCGATGATCCAATATGCGGCGCCGCAGCCCGGGCACGACAGCGAACCGGACTTCACTTCGTGAAGATCGCCATCGACGCGCGTCTGCTCGCGGGCATCGAGCGCGAGGCTCGAGCCGCAGATGCATCGCAAACGCTTGAGAGTACTGGTGAGCATGGCTTCGTGTACATTTGCCGCATCTTTGCGGCAAGTGTCAATTCATCGGTCGTCGACCTTAAACAGATAATGTAGGAAATTCCCGGATGTACTTGCGGATTAGTTCTGTATCATTCTTACGGTGCGCAAGGATGCGCCCAGATCACGACAAGGGAGGTCGACGTGACGAAATCCGTTTCAGCAGGGAAGCTCCTCGGCGGGGCGATGCCTTTCCTACTACTGGTGTCTCTGGACGCTCACGCGTTCGGGCGCCCCAGGCCTCGGCCGACGCCCACTCCCTCCCCGACGAGCACCCCGACGTGCTCGCCAGGCGTGGAAGTCCAGCCCGAAGCCGACGAGTACGTGCTGCACTTCCAGGCCGCCAACGGCAAGTTCGTCGTCGCCGAGTGCGGCGGGGACGATGCCGGCGAAGTGAACGCGAACCGCGATTCGGCTGGCTCGTGGGAAACCTTCTACCTCAAGAGGCTCGGCGGCAACCAGGTCAGCATCCGCTCGATCCGGGGCCGATTCCTGAGCGCCGAGAACGGCGGGGGCTCCGCGTTGACCGCCAACCGTACGGCCCTCGGTGGCTGGGAGGCCTTCGAGCTGAGCGGCCAGCTCTCCAGCGGGGCGAAGATCGGCTTCAGG
The DNA here is from genome assembly GCA_964478745.1 of uncultured Bacteriovoracaceae bacterium. Lineage (GTDB taxonomy): Bacteria > Bdellovibrionota > UBA1018 > UBA1018 > UBA1018 > CAYZKI01. Next base: position 1,944 of record CAYZKI010000312.1, on the reverse strand, counting down.
ACGCATAACGGATCGAACTGGGTCAGCGCCCGCCTGGACACGCCGACCGCACGCGTGGACGCGAGCGCCGGCGGACTGGGCTCCTGGGAGGAGTTCACCGTTCACGTGGTCAAGACTCCCGTTCAGGTGACCAAGAAGCGCAAGGGCCTCGTGCGAAAGTGCGGCAGGGGCGTATGCGACGACGACGGCGCGTTCACCGCCCTGGGCGCCTCGCTGTTCTGGGGCGCATGGGCCTACAAGAACGACCGGGCCAAGCTCGAGCGCAACCTCGAGTTCCTCCGGGACAACGGGTTCCACTACATCCGCGTGCTCGGCACCGTGGGACGCCTTCCGTGGTGGTCCGGCCGCGTGGTGGACTGGCGCGACTCCGATCACGAAGCCGTGATCGCGGGCCTCACCGACCTCGCCTATGACCAGTACGGCCTGCGCGTGGAATGGACGCTCATCGGCGACGGGGATCAGATGATCCCGAACGAGAGCGATCGTTTCCGCCTCGTGGACCGCTTCCTGGCCATGTCCCGGGGCCGCGAGCACAAGATCATGCACTTCGAGATCGCGAACGAGGCCTGGCAGAACGGCTTCGCTCCGGGGCCGGGGTACGACCAGCTCAAGCGCATGACCCGGTACATGAACGACAGGACCGACATCCTGGTGGCAGCGAGCGCGCCTTCGGGCTCCGAGCACGGCGGGGATTACTGCGCCGAGGCCGGGGACTTCAACGGCGGAGCGGCGGACCTCTGGTCGTTCCACTACGACCGCAGCACCAACATGGTCGACGGGTTCTGGAGGCACGTGCGCCAGCCCTGGGAAAGCTGCAACGAGTTCGCCACGAACAACGAGCCGATGGGCCCGGGTTCCTCGGTCGCCAAGACCAACAACCCGTACCACATCGTCTCGGCGGCGATCGTGACCTACGTGTCCCGCGTCGCGATGTACGTGTGGCACACCGAGGCCGGCGTCTGGGGCGGCACGATCCGCGACCTGGAAGGGAAGAGCGACCTGTACGAGAACCCCTCGGGCACGGCGTTCGCGGCCATGAACCGGCTGCTTCCCGAGGGTCTCGCGGACTGGTCCCGCCAGAACACGTACAACAACCCGAACCATCCGTTCCTGATCTACGCCGGCGGCGTCGCCGACAAGATCTGGCCCGAAGGCTATCCGGACGGGGTCGTTCGCGCGTACGGGACGGTGAAGGGGAACGACTTCGTCGTCGCTCCGATCGGCATCAAGAGCTTCGCCAGGATGGAAGCGAGACGGAACCTCGACGTCGAGGTGTATGACATCGTGACCGGCGAGCTCCTCGACGTGCGCTCGCTCGATCGCGGTCAGTCGCTGACCCTGAACGAGAACGGCAAGGGAACCTACCTGCTCAAGGGCAAGTTCCGCTGAGGCGGAGGGTTCCCGAAGCGATGCGGGGGCGCCGGGCCGCGAGGTCCGGCGCCCTCTTTCTTTTCAGAGGGTTTTCGCGAGGTCGTCGAAGTAGCCGTTGAACTCCGGAAGCGAGAGCGACGACGCGTCGTACTCGCCAGGGCCCGTATGGAGCTTCCGCGGATCGCTCGTGTAGAAGCGCACGTCGGGAAATTCCTTCTGAAGCGCGAAGCGGGTGACCTTCGCTATCCAGGTTTTCGCGTCGTAGACGCGGTCGAAGAGGCTGTCGATCACCCACCAGACCCGCTTTCCGCTGTCGTCTTTCCCGAGGATCAGGGTCGCCATGTGAAACTCCCAGAGGGAGTTCGTGTGGCGGAGCTTGCCGAGCATGAAGATCTTCGCCATCTCGCTCTGCGCGTGGCCCAGCTTGGAAAGCCTGAGGTGCGCGTAGGCGGCGCGCCCGAAGCAGAACCCGATGCGGTACTTGGGGTCGTATTTCCTCTCGCCGGCGGGCCCGGCCACGGGATGCGCGAGGATCTCGCGCCGCAAGGCCTCCGCTCCCTCGCGGCTCAGGGT
>CAYZKI010000311.1:1155-3977 GCA_964478745.1 uncultured Bacteriovoracaceae bacterium | reverse complement strand
CGGAAGCCGCTGCCGCGCCGAGCGATCTTCCGGCATCGGGCGACATCGCATCGGTCGCCGCGGCGACCGGATTCACCCCGGGTGCGCCCAAGTTTAAGACACAAATGTTTTACAATGTTAAGGGAGGCACAGGAAAGTCGACCCTTACAGCGCAGTACGTCATGCGCGCGGCGATGATGGGCTATCAGGTTCTGGCGATCGACCTCGATGGCCAAGGGCACCTTTCGGTGAACCTCGACGTCCTCGATGGTCATGAGCGTCCCACGATCTATGACGTTCTCATCAACGACCTTCCGATCGAGGAGGCGATCATGAACGTGGCGCCGGGTCTCGATCTGATCCCGGCCAATCTGGGTCTCTGCAACATCGAGATCCCGCTGAATAACAAGACGCGTCGTGAATACCGGCTCTCCGAAGCGATTGCTCGCATCGCGGACCGCTACGACCTGATCGTCGCCGATACGAATCCGGCCGCCTCGATCCTGAACGGCTCGATGCTCGTCGCCTCGAACCTCGTCAACGTGGTCTGCGCCACGAATCCGCTGTCGTTCCACGGGATGTCGCTGGTCATGGCGACCATCGAGCAGATGGAACGCGAGTTCCGCCGTGAGATGACCGTTAAAATAGTGCCGAACATGTACGACAACCGCGAAGTGATCAGCCAGGAAGTGCTGGGCGAGCTTCGTTCGCAGTTCCCCGAGAACTGCACCCGAGCGGTCATCAACCGCACCGCCGACCTGAACGAGGCGACCAAGCGTCGCACGACCGTCTGGGACGTGAGCTCCAAAGGCGTCGCCGCCCAGGACATCAACGCCCTGACGGAAGAGCTCATTCTCGGATAACAGCCCGAACAGCCTGAATATTACATAGTTATTGTTGAAAGGATTCGACCATGGACGAAAACAAGACGGAAGAAACCAGAAAGACCGAAGAAGCCCCGGCTTCCGCGCCAGAGAACTCGCGCATCAAGACCCGCTCGGGAAGCGGCTACCTCAAGCAGCTCTACTCGACCGCTCGCGTGACGACCGCCAACACGCACTCCCATCTGAAGAACCTGACGACGTTCCTGGTGAACTTCGTCCCGGTGGACAAAGTCGACGCGTCCGAGCTTCAAGTTCGCGTGCACTTCGACGATCACGAGATCGCGACGCTCGCGAACTCGATCAAGGAACACGGGGTTCTGCAGCCCATTCTCGTGGTCCAGGACGGCGATCGTTACAAGGTCATCGCCGGTGAACGCCGTCTCCGCGCCGCGAAGATGGCGGGACTCGACCGCATTCCCGCCCGCGTCCTCTCCACGGACGACAAGGCCACGCACGAGATCGCCCTTCGCGAGAATCTCGACCGCGTTGACCTGCATCCGATCGAGGAAGGAGAGGGCTACGTATCGCTGCTCGAGGCTCAGGCTTACACGAGCTACGAAGCGATCGCGAAGGCGTTCATGAAGCCGAAGTCGCGCATTACCGAATGCATCGGCTTCACGAAGCTTCCGGATGCGACGAAGCAGGAGCTTTTGCGCACCGGCCTCAAGAACCGCGCGCTTCTCCGCCAGCTCCTGAACAGCCCGGCGGAAACGCACATGCAGACCATCCAGGACTCGGCGGGCAAGGAAGAGCTCCTCGCGGCCGAAACCTCCGCCGCCGGAAAGGAAGACGCGAAAGCCGCCGCGCCTGTCGAGCCGCGGCCCAAGCGTGAAGCGAAGCCCTTCACCTACGAGCTCAACGAAAAGGGTCTTGCCGTTCCCGGGTTCAAATGGAAGGCGGGAGAAGGCACGGAGAAGCTCCAGGCCTACTCCGAGTCGCTGAAGAAGCTCCTCGAGCAGATCGAGGAACGCCTCACCAGCCCGAACGCCTGATCAGAACCTGCCCGAGCGACCCAGCTCGTTCAGATTGATGCCCGCGAGAGGCCAGTTCTTCTCGCGGGCTTTTTCTTCCAGCTCCCGCAAATATTCCGACAGAAGCACCGTCTTGATGCTCCCGCCCACCGAAGCGTGCCTGAACCAGGTCTTCCCGTCCCTTTGAACGACGAAGCCCTGATGCGTGATGAGCACGGGCTTGTTCGCGCGGTCTTGCCTGACGATGTTCAGTATCGCGCCGTTGGGGATCCGCGCTTCCGCAGCGCTGACCGCCTCAAGCGGAATGAAGGGCACTGAAGCCTGCTGGATCTCGCGGTCGCTCACCGACGCGAGGCCGCGAGAGACTTTTCCCTGAGTCTCCTGTTTCGCGAGCCACTTCGCGCGGTCGATCGTCTTGCGCGCGATCTGATGATCGACCTTCGCGACCTCCGCCACTGAATCCGTGATGTCGCGAAGGACGCCGATCCGCTTGTTGTTCGGGATCCAGTCCGCCTCCGGGAAGTGGTTACGGCTCAGATAAGTCGGCTTGCCGTCGCGGTAACGGATCGAGAGCAGGTTCGGGTAAAACTCCTCGCTGCGATCACTGCGCGAGAGCGCGGCGACCGTCTCGACGAACGTCGTGCAGTCGTACTTGCCGGGAAGCAGGGGCGCAGTGTCCTCGATCGCAGGGGCATCCCCGATTAGCGCGAGGGCCCGCTGCGCCTTGCTTTTGTGCGTAAGGAACTCGCTCCAGAACGCCACTCTTTCGCCGAGGTCCTTGCCGCGAAGAGCGGCGAACTCCGCGGCCAGAGGACCGGTGTCGGCGGCAGGGGCGACGGCGACCGGAGGAGCCGCGACGGCCGGCGCGTGCGCCGAATGAGGCGTTACCCGCGCGATCTGCTGGCCGGGGGCAGGTGTTTCAGGGCGCAGCTTCACGATCACCGCGACGAGCCCGAACGAGGAGAACATGAAAGCGAACGCCCAGAGG
>CAYZKI010000311.1:0-1145 GCA_964478745.1 uncultured Bacteriovoracaceae bacterium | reverse complement strand
TGCTTCCAGACCTTCCAGGCCGATTGCTGATGGGGCCTCTCGGGGCGCGTGCGCCTCGGACTCTCGATCTTCGCCGGCGATGCCGGCAGCTTGGCCCGGGCCGCGACTTTGGATGCCGTTTTCTTCGCGACCTTCACCGCGGTCTTGGCGACGGCTTTGGCGCGGCGAACCGGCTTCTTCCCGCGCGCGGCCTGTGCGGCAGACTTCGCAGATTTGACCGGCTTCTTCTTGCTCGAGACAGGTGCCATATGCTTGTCGTATCGGAATCAGGACAAAAAACCCGAGGGTCGCCGTTCAATTCAGTTTTTCCCCAGGAATTCCGAAGAGCTGACCGTGAATCCCAAGTTGAGCCAGCCTTTCATCCCACTCGACCGGATCGAGCGCCTCGTGCAGCTCGAGCCGATGCTTGTGTGTGTCGGACTGGCCGTAGGCGCCTGGCTGGTCTACAAGATCTTCCTGCGAGCGGTGTCGCGCCAGAGGCACGACAATCTCACGCGTCTCTTCAAGAACCTCCTCATTCACACGGTTTTTCTCACGGCGCTGTTCGCGACCTATCACGTGATCCAGCTTTCCGAAGCGCACACCGCCGTGATGGAGCGCATGCTGACCTACATCGGCCTGTGCACCTTGCTCTCGGGCGTGACCGTTTTCGTCAAAGTGTGCCGTATCCTCGTTTTCGAGTACCTTTTCATCACGCACATGAAGGCGGCGGTTCCCGTGCTCCTCGTGAACCTTTGCACGCTCCTGCTCTCCCTGGCGCTGGGATCGTGGCTGCTCACGGAGATCTTCGACATCAAGATCGCGCCCCTGCTGGCGACTTCCGCCGTGTTCTCCCTGGTCGTCGGTCTCGCGCTCCAGGACACTCTGGGAAACCTTTTTTCCGGCGTGGCGCTGCAGCTCGATGAGCCGTATCAGATCGGCGACTGGATCGAGGTCAACAGCGGGTCACAGAAGTGGGTCGGGCTGGTGGACGAGATCTCCTGGCGCGCGACCGTGCTGATCGGCTGGCAGGATGAGGCGGTGACCATCCCGAACCGGGTCATGGGGCAATCGCAGATCTCGAACTTCTCGACACGACATCGCCCGATCGCACGCATGCAGGCTTTCAAGATCGCTCACGGCTCGTCGATCGACGGGACAAAGCG
>CAYZKI010000310.1:0-4004 GCA_964478745.1 uncultured Bacteriovoracaceae bacterium | reverse complement strand
CCCTGCTGCTTTTTTTCGGACCTTTTCGGTCTCGGCGATTGCGGGCCATGTCTGCCCGCAGTCTAACCGATTACGCCGATTAAGGGCAGGTGATCGTCTGACCGTTCGCGTCGATGCAGGTCGAGATGCGGATCTGATACGACATCGAGCCTTGCATGCCCGAGCTCGTGTTGATTCCGATCCGCAGCTGGCCATCGCGCGGCATCACGCGATTCAGGCTGGAGCCGAGGAAGAAAACCTCGGTTCCGTCCGTCGCCGCCATGCCCTGAGGAAGGCCGTTCACGAGCGCGAGCGTCGTGCCGTTCTTGTCGACACCGTTCTGGTTCACGCCGGGGCATCCGGTCCAGGACCAGCTGAAGCCCGAGCCGACCCAGCACGCCTGGCCGACGTACTCGAGGCGATCACCGGCGCGGACCGCGCCGATGTACAGGCCGCTGAAAGTGCTGAGCGACTGAGCGCTCGTCGTGATCGGGCCGATCTGGCGGACGCAGCGGCGCGAGGTCGAGCCCCAGCTCGAGCTCGCGACGAACCCGCCGATCTGGGCGCAGTACTGATCGAAGCTTCCCGGGGTGATGGGGCCGCCCATGCCCGGCACGCATTGAGTGCCGTTCCAGACGGTGCCCGGCTGGTTCACGCAGGGATTTCCCCACGGATTGTGAGCGATGGGCGGGACTCCCGGATCGGGAGACTGACCGCAATTCGTGACGGCAATGCCGAGGAACGCGATCGCGAAAATTTGCAGAGCCTTCGTTTTCATAAGCAACACCTCAACTTCAACGACAACAGCAACAACGTCGCGCGAAATTCGCGCACCGGCGGCATTACAGGTCCTGTGCCAGCGCCGACACAGGGTGCGGGCTCCATGGTTTCAGGGGCTTGCGAACGCTCCTCAGGCCCGGCGCTGTCGAAGAGTTAAACAGGCGTTAGAAAAAAGACGGCCTTCAGCCGCAGTAGATCTGGATGGTCTTGAGGAGGGCGTCGAGGTCGATGGGCTTCTTGAGGCGGCCCTGCACCCCGGGGACGTCCTTCGCGCGATCCATCTGCGCGGAAACGAGCACCACCGGGATGCTCGCGATCATGATGTCCTTCTGCTTCAGCTCGAGGAACTGCAGGCCGTCCATGATGGGCATCAGGATATCCAGAAGGATGAGGCAAGGAGAGGGAATGGAAGGCAGGATCTTGAGCGCCTCCTGGCCGTTCGACGCGACGTAGGTCTCGTACCCTTCGAGCTCGAGCAGGCCCTTGATGGCCTGCTGGATCGGCAGGTCGTCCTCGACCACCAGGATGGCCCGGCAGGTTCTCTTCGAGGCAGACGGATCTGAGTGGATGTCGACGGCCGCGCTCACGACGGGGATACTGCACTTCCTGTTCTAAGAACGCCAGACGGCTGATGGTGAAGAGAAGATTGAGACCTTCTCGGTTTATGATCGCGAGAATAGGCGCGATTTCGATGCGTCAGGCCCCCTCTGGAAACGAGAAACGCAAAGCGTTTCGAGTGGGGCTGGGCCGTTATTAAGATGGTGCTCCGGCCGAGACTCGAACTCGGATGCTTTCGCGCACGACCCTGAATCGTGTGTGTCTACCAATTCCACCACCGGAGCAGAGACTTAGGTGTCTACCGGACCTTGACCGCTACCGTCAAGCCTTCACCCGTCGGGAGCAGGGTGGCCCGGAAGCGGCCGCCCGAACCGGCCTCGGCGTTGAACTTACGCAATGCCGCGACAATCGCGCGGTCCTCGGGGTCCTCGATCTTCTCGGGAGGGGTTCCGATCATCCCGAAGGCGAACGTGTTGTCGCCGAGCGCCAGACCGCCGATCCGCAGGTTCTCCGCGGCCCAGGCCAGGTACTCGGGATAGCTGACCTTGTCCGCGTCGATGAACACGAGGTCGAAGGGGCCCTGAGCCGCCACCTTCTTGAGGCCCTCCACCCCGGGTCCGACCACGATCTCGACCTGGTCACCGATCCCCGCCTCGTCGAAGTTCTCGCGAGCGACCTGGGCATGCTTGCGGTCGATCTCCAGCGTCCAGAGCCGGCCCCCGCTTCCCATTCCCTTCACGATGCAGGTGCCCGAGTAGCCGCCCAGGGTGCCGATCTCGACGGCTTTTCGCGCGCCCGTGGCGCGGGTCAGGATTTCCAGGTGAAGGCCGTCCATCGGCCCGACCTGGATGGCCGGAAGGCCGCGGCTCGCGCACTTCTCGCGGATCTTCCGCAGGATTTCGCTTTCCGGCCGGAAGGTTTCCTCCAGATACCCGGTAAGCCCGGCGGTCTCGCGCGCGTAATCCTTATCCATGCGTTTTGTCCCTTTCGTTCTCCTGCTCGGCGATCAGGTCCTCGCGATCGTTCCTGGGCGAGTTGACCAGCACCGAAACCGGATAGTAGCGGATCGCTTCCGAGGGCGGGGCCTTCAGGCAGGCCTGGATCCTCGCGGGCGCGGTTCCGGTCGCGGCATCGAGCCATTCCGCTTCCCTCTCGCGCTCCAGTATGACGGGCATCCGCTCGTGAAGCGGCCGGACCGCCTCGTTCGCGGCGGTCGTCACGATCGTGAAGGTCTCGACCGCCTGGTCCGGGTTCGCGGGATCGCGCCAGGTCTCCCAGAGGCCCGCGAATGAGAAGAGATCCGAATCCTTGAGCAGGATCCGGTAGGGCTGCTTCGGGCCCGAGGCTTTCGCCTTCCATTCGTAGAACCCGTCGGCGGGGACGAGGCAGCGCCGCTTCTTCAGCGCTTCGCGGAACGCGGGTTTCTCGGCCAGCGTCTCCGCGCGGGCATTGATCATCTTCGAGCCGATCGAGAGCTCCTTGGCCCAGAACGGGACCAGGCCCCAGCGCATCGCCTTGAGCTCGGTCCGGCCGTCATCGTTTCGCACGACCACGGGCGCCATCTGCGTAGGCGCGATGTTGAACCTCGGCGTCCACGGGAAATCCCGGACGAGATCCACGCCGTAGTAGGTCTTCATCCGGAATACCTTGGTCGTGAGCGTGTACCTTCCGCACATACAGGGAATGGCTTATATTAGTCCCATGACCACGGGAAGTGCAGACTGGTTTTCACGTCTGGGGGCGCTCGCATCGGTTCTCGTGGTCCTTGCGGCTGCCGCGCCCGCCCGAGCGGAGATCACGGAAGAGGAAGCCAAGAGCGGCCCGCTGACCTTCTGCAGCTTCGGCCCGAAGGTGAAGATGCTCGAGCCGCGCCGCGAACCCGAGAAAAAGGGATGCGTCGGGGGCGCCAAGATCCAGGGGGTTCAGTGGATCTGCACGACTCCCGACAAGGCCGAATCGCACGTCCAGGAATTCCGCAAGACGCTCGTCGCCGAGGCGACGAAGCAGTGCAAGGCGTTCTGCGCGAAGCTCGCTCCCCGGTGCGAAGGGAAGCTCGACTCGGTTTTCCGGTGCGGGCTGCAGACGGACCGCGAGGACGCGGTGGTCATGGGCCAGCGGCTCGGCTGCCGCAAGGACTGCACGGGAAAGGCCTTCGCCTACTGCTCGCTCTACAACATCGGCTTCCTGACCGACGACGTGAAGTACATGGAAACGCAGCCGACGAACTGCCACTGCCTCAAGGCGGACCGGAGCCGCTGAAGGCTCAGGCGCTCGCCCGGGCTTCCAGGGGAAGCGTGAAGTGGAACGTGCTTCCGGCCTCGGGCGCGCTGTCCACCCAGATCCTGCCGCCGTGGGCCTCGACGATGCCCTTGGCGATCGCAAGGCCGAGCCCGGTGCCCAGGCGCGAGGTCTGCCGCGACTGCCAGTAGCGGTCGAAGATGTGCGGAACGTCCGCGGGATTGATTCCGGGGCCCGTGTCGCGGATCGACACGCGGAGCGCGCCGTCCTGGAACTCGGTGCGGACCTCGATCCTGCCCCCGGCCGGAGTGAACTTGATCGCGTTTCCGAGAAGGTTCGAAAGGACCTGGGCGATCCTTTCCTTGTCGCAGGGCGCCTGCATCCCCGGCGCGCAGCCCGTGCAGGCGAGCGAGATGCTCTTCTGCGCTGCGAGCGGCGCGAGCATCTCC
>CAYZKI010000309.1:2775-4041 GCA_964478745.1 uncultured Bacteriovoracaceae bacterium | reverse complement strand
ACCTTGAGCTTCTTGGCGAGGATCTCGCTGCACACGGCGGTGCCGAGCGCGTGCTTCCAGAAATCGAGCATGGAGAAGCTGCCTTCATCGTCGAAGGTCTTGAACATGGAGAACACCGACAGGCCGAGCACGAGCTGCGCGACGGTGTTGAAGCCCAGGAACGCGAGCGCGCGCTGGACGTCCGCCACCCCGCCCGGAACGGCGTAGTACGACGAGTTCACGAGCTTGAGGATCTTCGCGGTGAGAACCTGATCCTTCTTGAGGACGGCCGCGATGTCCGCGCCCGAGGAGTTCGGGTCGTTGATCAGCTCGTTCACCTTCATGGCGACGACGGGAAGCGTGGGAATGTCCTCGAGCTTCGAGAGAAGCTCGCTGTAATCCGCGTTCGTCTTTTGCTGGGCTGCTGCTCCGCTCATTCCTGTTTCCTGTCTCCGGCTCAACCCGGGTGCCGCCCTGGGTTATTTCGTACGCCTGTGTCGACAGATGCTTTTCGGCAGGAAGGTTCGGGGGCTGAAGGGATTTAGGAATTAATTTTTATCCAGTAATTAAGGATACTTAGACCGAGTCAGTGCAATCGCCGGAGTTCCGTTTTCCGGAGAGCTGACACACCTGGAGGACTGTCAGAGGTCGATTCTCTTGATCAGAAAGCGCTGAACGCCTTGGGCGTCCGGCGCGCTGCCCGTCATGAAGATGCCGCCATTGGGATCGCGAAAAACGCTTCCTGTCCTGTCCCAGCCCATCGGAGAGAAATCCGACGGGTCGTCGATCAGCGTCCAGGTCAGTCCGGCGTCGGAGCTGGAATAGACATAACCCCGGTAGGGGTCGATGGGTGTGTTGAAGCGGTAAGATACGAAAGCGTAAACGCGGTTGGTCGTGTCCACGGCGAGCTGGCCCGCATTGCAGAACCCGCCGAACGGATTGACCAGGACGTCGTTCCAGCTCGCTCCGCCGTTGGTGCTTCTCCTGACCCAGCAGTTCAGGCCCGCGAAGTTCGACATTTGGTACAGGTTATCCGACGAGTCGATCGCGATACCCGTTCCGTACATGGGGCTAAGCGGACTTTGCGAGTAGTCGTCGATCGTCGACCAGGTCGCTCCGGCGTTCGTGCTCTTTCGCAGCACCAATCTCGCGGCCGACGCGTTCGCCGCAGTACCCGCCACATAGAGGTTGCCCAGGGAGTCGCGCGCCATCCCCTCCGCCTGCGTGGTGGAGGTGCCGCCGTTCGCGAAGTCGTCGACCGTCGACCAGGTCACGCCGTCGTCGATG
>CAYZKI010000309.1:0-2765 GCA_964478745.1 uncultured Bacteriovoracaceae bacterium | reverse complement strand
CCTCTTGCCTCGTTCGTCCGATAGTTGGGGACTCCCGAGTACTGATACGAATCGACCGTGGTCCAGGTCGCCCCGCCGTCCGCGCTCCTCCGAACCGTCCAGAAGTTGTTGGGAGCGACTCCTGCAGCGCCGCCGACGAGGATCGCGCCAGAAGAAGTCACGCCGAGGGCGTTCGGCCAGGCCGCCGCGTAAGCGGAAGGAACGAAATCATCCAGGGTGCTCCATGAGACGCCGTTGTCCGCGCTCACCCGCACGAGCCAGCGCTTCTGGGTCCCGCCCCAACCCGCCGCGAGGATGTGTCCGGCGGCGTTGCGCGTGAGCGACGTCGCGATGAAGTGGGTGTCGGCGATTTCGCGGAAGTCCTGGGGCGTCGTCCAGCTGGAACCGCCGTCGGTGCTCCGATCGATGATCGCGCGGGTGGTCGCGCTGTCGTTAGCCTGCGCCGCGACCAGAAGCGCCCCCGATCCGGTCTGCCCGAGCGCGATGCCGAGATCGTCCCCCACTCCCGCCAGGTTCTGGTCTCGCACGGTGGTCCAGCTCGAGCCCGCGTCCGTACTCTTCCGAACGATGTAAGAAGAGCCAGCGGTCGCGAGGGTCCTATAACCCGTGTAGTAGATGTCTCCCCCTGAAGTCTCCAGGATGGAACGGATCGCGGTAGGATGCGTGGCCGTTCCGACCATCGTGTTGTCGAGCGTGCTCCAGCTTGCTCCGTCGTCGGAGCTCGCCCGGATCGTCATTCGGTTGTAGTTGGAACGGCCGCCGACGTAGATCGTGCCGCTCGCACCGATCGAGATGCATTCCGGGAACGTGGCCATCGTGTCGAAGAACGAATCGAGGCTGCTCCAGCTCGATCCCTGATCGGCGCTTCTTTCGACCATCCACCGGGAACTCGGGTAGTTGGTCTGCTCCGCGCGTCCGACGACCCAGATCCTGTCGGACGAATCGACCTCGATATCGTAGGCCTCGGCCGACTTGTCGGCCACGAGCTGGTAATCGCGCACGGTCGACCAGGTGGTGCCCCCATCGACGCTCCTTCGTACGATCCAGTGGTACTCGCCCACGGACTCGCGGCCCATCCCCGCGACATAGATACGTCCCGCCGAGTCGATCGCGATTCCGCGAGGCTCGGCCGACTGGTTGGCCACCCATTGGTACGAATCGACTTCGGTCCACGATACGCACGAGTCCGTGCTCTTCCACACCTTCCAGACCTGCGCGGTGCCAGACACTTCAGAGCCGATGGCATACAGGGTGCCCGGGGAGGCGAAGATCGCTCTGCTGAAGCCTTTCGGGCTTTCGCACCAGTTCGCCCAGGTGACTCCGCCGTCGGTGGAGCGCCTGAAGAGAGTCGCTCCGGCTGTCGCCCTCGCCGTCCAGACCAGGCTGTAGAAATTCCCGGAGCCGTCGCGAAACAGGTCTTTGTGCGTGGCGTTCCAGGGGCCGGGCGCCGTGTACTGATCCAGCTTCTTCCAGGCATACGCGGTCCAGGTCACCGACGAGGCGCTTGAGCGGTTTCCCGCCGCATCGATCGCCCGTACCGAGACGGTATGGCTACCCGTCGCGAGATTCGAGAAAGTGGTGCTCGCGGAGCAGCTCGAATATGCGCCGCCGTCGAGCGAGCATTCGTAGCCCGCGATCGCCCCCTCGGCGTCGGAGCCGGTGAAGGTGAACGCCGCCGAATTCAGGTACTCGGTCGAAGCGGGCTGGCTCAGAATGGAAACGCTGGGAGGGTTAGTGTCCGCGGCGGGAGCGAGCCCCTCGGAGCTGAGATCCCGGACGAGGCTCAGCTTGCACCCGGCCAGGGCGATGCCTGCTGAAAGCGAAATACTGAGGAGGACAAGACTTCTCGTTTTCACCAACGGACCACACTCGAAGTATCACTCCATTTTACTCGGGTATTATCCTGAAAGTCAAGCCATTGCTTTTGAACTTACCGCTTAAGTTTCAATTACTTAGATACACATAGGGGTGATGCACGGATTGCATCAGTTGGGAGAGAATGGCTGCCTGCTCGAGTGGTTCCATGGGGCTCAGCGCGTTTTCGGCGCCGGGCGCGCCGGCGGAGGACTGAGCCATTTCACCGCGAGCCCCTGGGCCAGGATCTGCCCCTCCCGCCCGTCGTCGGAGCACTCGGGCGTCTTCATCAGCTCGCTTGAGCCGTTCTCGTAGAACACGACGGAGCGGACGTCGATCACGGCGTCGGCCCCCTTCTCTTTCGCGAGCTTCACGAGATCCGAGACGGCCTTGTTGTAGTAGTTCCGGCAAAGCCAGGCCTCTGATTTCTTGAAGTCGAGGGAGGGGAAGTTCACCTTGCTCCGGACGGTGCCCACGCGGGTGTACGGACGCTCCGTCGCCTCGACGAGCGCGTCCTTGGCCGGATACTCGAACGTCGCGTGCTCGGGCGGCTTGTACGTGTTTCGCGTCGTCACGCACGCGCTCGAGAGCATCGCCGCCCCCAGCGATAAAGACACGAGCCTCACGGCTCGATCGGACACGAGCCTCACGGCTCGATCGGACACGAGCCTCACGGCTCGATCGGACACGAGCCTCACGGCTCGATGTACTCGTAGGTCTCGCCCTTGAAGTTCTTGAGCGTCCACTTCTTGCCTTCGTGCTTTTCGACGTAGTTCGGGATGATCGGGATCTTCCCGCCGCCGCCCGGGGCGTCGACCACGTAGTGCGGAACGGCCATGCCGCTCGTGTGGCCACGAAGCGCCTTGATGATGTTGATGCCCACTTCGATCGGCGTGCGGAAATGGCTGATC
>CAYZKI010000308.1:2377-4042 GCA_964478745.1 uncultured Bacteriovoracaceae bacterium | reverse complement strand
CAACAACGTGTACGTGAACCATCACGGTACCCGTAACGTCGGCCTCATCGTGAAGGACTCGTGCAACACCACCGTGAGCGCGAACGTGGCCCGCAGCCTCATGGGCGAGCCTGCACGCGTTCCCGGCGACGGATCCGTGTTCATCCATGGCGTGGTTTCGAACGCCACTGGCGCAGCCGCCTCGCATCTTGGCGTGAACAACGTCAACTACTGGGCGACCAACCAGAACGCCGCCGCGGGACGCGTCGTCGTGACTCCGAACTTCGAGGCTCGCGGCGCGAACTCGACGTTCACGATCGGCGCGAGCTACAGCTACGGCCAGCCGTCGTCGGTGGAGTTCGGCGAACGCCTCGAGATGGTGGACCTGAACATCGTCCTCGGCGTCGACGCTGCTTCGACCAGCGTGGATGCCGCGAACGCCCGGCTCTCGAGAATCCAGTTCTCGACCGACCAGGCGGGCGACAGCCAGCTCCCTCTCGCGCTCGCTGGCACCACGTGCACCCTGACCGATCAGGGCGCCCGCGTGGTCCAGGTGGTGGGCGTTCCGTGCGCCGCCGGCAGCGAGAACCCGGACTGGCAGAACATGGACATGCGCTGGACGCTTCACGTCTGGGGTCGCTACGTCTGCACCAACGTCTCGGCGTCGGGTGCATCCGCCACGATCTCGGGTGAGTTCGACGGCATCGACGACATCGTCGATGGCTGTATCGGCGGCGGCCAGGGCCAAGGCGGCGGAGTCACTCCGCCCCGGGTCTAATCCATTCACGCCCGTTTAGAAGGAACGGGCATTCCGACTCGTTCAGGCAGTGCCGGGCTCAAGGGCTCGGTACTGCCTGACCCCGTCGAAAGACCCATCGATCCAGCATCGACCTCGCGCGTCCCAGCGCGGGGTTCAGCCATTTCTGCACCGCCATCTCGACGTCTTCCGGATAGATGAATGTCATCAGGCTCGCGATCATCACGTACTGGAACGTCGGGAACTGCATGCTCAGGTTGATCCCGAAATGCAGCCCCATCGCCGCGGCCACGATCGGATAGCGCAGCTTCCGGAACCAGATGAGCGTCCCGGCCGCGCCTTCCGCCAGCATCACGCTCCAGGTGGCCAGCTTCACCTGCCAGAGATAGTGGAAGAGGAACCCGAAATCGAAGCGCTTCAGCTCCAGGTACTGGAGCGCGTAGTACATCGCGGTGCCGTCCCGCCAGCTCGGCCCCTGCATCTTGAGAATGACGGTATCGATGTACACGTACGCGAGCTGCAGCTGGATGAAGCGCTGGGCCCATGGTGCGCTCGGAACCAGCGCGGCCCCCTCGATGCCCCTTCTCCGGCGCAGCCACCGGTCGACCGAGTACGCGGAACCCGCCTGCGAGAACATCA
Source organism: uncultured Bacteriovoracaceae bacterium (assembly GCA_964478745.1). Taxonomy (GTDB): domain Bacteria; phylum Bdellovibrionota; class UBA1018; order UBA1018; family UBA1018; genus CAYZKI01. The sequence goes on along the minus strand of CAYZKI010000308.1, from coordinate 2,667 downwards.
GCAGGAACAGGTTGATCCTCATGAGCTCGTCGCCGCGGTTCAGGTTGAACCCGTTGGTCTGATGGAGGCCGAAGACCATGAAGAACACCAGGATGCTCGAGATCCGCGTGAACAGGCCGATGGTGAGGCACACCGACGCGATCAGGAGGAGCAGGAAATAGTACTTGAGACCGGGCTCGGTATACGGGACGAACCACCGGAACTGCATCCACTCGACCGAGACCAGGAACGCGTTCATCGTCTCGGGCGGAACGATCGCCAGGTTCCCGTAGAAGAGCGTCCTGAACGGG
>CAYZKI010000308.1:0-2367 GCA_964478745.1 uncultured Bacteriovoracaceae bacterium | reverse complement strand
GGCCGATGCCGAGCATCGCGGTGAAGACGACCAGGCCGATGCAGATACGGAAAAGCCCGATCGCGGCCGGCGAGATCGGCTCGAAGAAGAAGCGGTCCCAGGCCTTCAACGGCTTAAAATTCGCTATACTCACGGTAGTCCCATTGCTTATTGGCGATCCAGTAAGTGAAAAGGATGTTCTTTTTCCACTCCTGCTTGCTCATGTCGGGGCCAACCCACCCTTCCGGGTTGGGCGGCGGCCAGTCCGTGTGCTCGCGGAAGAACTCGATCTTCACGAGCGGATTGAAGTCGTCGCGGTACGCGCGCTCGAGGTAGCCCACCAGGCCCGGCCAGAGCAGCATCGGCTGGTCGAGGTTGTTCGCCACGAGGTCCCACTTCTGGAAGTTGTAAGCGAGATGCCGGCCGAAGAAGTGCCAGTTGGGCGCCCTGGGCCTCGTCCAGGTCCTCTGCTTCCCGTCCTTGTAAGTGAGCACCGCGTGGTAGCGCAGGCCGAAACGGCGGGGCTCGGGCGAGAACAGCGCCCAGCGCTGCCAGAGCTTCGTGATGATGACGTAGTTCTCGAGCGCCATGTAGAGCTCGGGCGGGCGCGGGTTCATCGTGAGGTTCGATCCGATTCGGATCGCGAAGGCGTGGAAGACCAGCAGGAAGCTGATGAGGACTTTCTTCCAGAGCGGAAATCGCGGCGTCGCGGGCGTTGTTGATGCCGAGCCATCCATGGTCGTGATCTCACTTTCAGGATAAGCAGGCACGCCGCTTTTGTCTAAGGTTTGGACAGTGTCGAAAGATTCGACGGCTAATTTTCCGCGGGCCGTCCGCTGTCGGACAAAAAGTCTCATGAAATCAGGGCGAATCCGGGGGTGTGTCCGGGGATCACTCCTTGCTTAAAATACCCCTGGGATATCCATGAGTTTCGGGGGAAATATGGTCCGTTTCGCAGTTCTAGCCCTCAGCCTGGCTCTGATGCCGCTCTCGACCGCGGAAGCCGCGAACAAGAAAGCGCAGCCGAAGGCCGCCGCGAGAGCGCCGGCACGAGCACCGGCGAAAGCCGCCGCGAAGGCCGCGCCCGCCGCGAAAGCGAAAGCGCCCGCCCGCGCGGTCGCCTCGACCCGCGCTCCGGCGAAGGCCGCGCCGGCCGCGAAGAACGACACCAGCTACAAGGTTCGCATGCCGGCCGCGGCCGCGTTCATCCCGAACGCCGATCGCGGCGGAATGGCCTCGATCGGAGGCGTCGCCGAATCCGACAAGGCCATCCAGGTCACCGGCCAGTCACGCAATCTCTCGATGCTCCTGACCCTCCGGAACGAGAAGGACCGGATCAAGTTCGTCGAAGTGCGCCGCGACTTCCGCCCCGAGATCGGGCAGACGCAATACTGAGAGGGACGGCGGAAAGTCAGTTTCCGCCGAAAATCTTCGCCCAGACGTTTCCCCAGTGGGAGCCGGCGGGCCACGAGATGCCGTAGGTGGCTGCTCCGGCCGAGTAAGGCTTGGGCTCGAGCGAACTCCAGGCACCGCGCCATCGTCCAATGCTTGTGCAAGTGGCGAAAGCCTGGACACCCGCGGGTTGCGTGGTGGCGCAGCCGCCCCAAGGAATTCCAATCGACTCGCGTGTCCGAGGCCGGAACCGATCTTGCTTGAGGGTGCATTCGGTCGCGCTAGGAGATTGTCCATGAAGCAGTTGAGCACGACCCATACCCTTTTGTTCATCACCGGAATCCTGATCGGAGCGGGAAGCTTGGCCCTGGCCCACGCGGGCAAGCCTCAGGAGCATTCCGGCGGAAGCCGTACCCCGAGAAGCTTTTCGATCAAGGATTGCCAGGCCGACGCGCGTCGATTTGCCGAGGAGGCTTCGCTCTTCGCCGTCAAGCACAGCGTGGAGGTATCCGCGGAAGACGAGATCGAGGCCCAGATGAACGGCGCCTCCGAAGCGGCGATCAGGATGCTTCAGGACTCAGTCACGGATTCGTTCAAGCGCTACTGCGAGATTTCGGGCGACATCGCCGAGACGCGGAACAGCGGGGCGAGCTGGTGGACCGCCATGTGATGCCGGCTGTTGACGCGGATTTCGCCGGGGCCGTAGATGTCCCAGCAGCGGGTCCCTTCGATGATCTCGATGAGATGGCGGTTGTGCTCCTCGACCGGGTCGTAGTGATGGAGCGCCTTGGGGACCTCCTCCATCACCTGCTGGAACAGCGTCCCCCCGGCGACGACGTTGAGGGTCTGCATCCCGGCGCCGATCGCCACCACCGGCAGCCGCAGTTCGAGGGCCAGTTTGCAGAGCTTGCGGTCGAAGTCTTCGCGACGGACGGGCATCGGCCGGGTTTGCGGATGGGCCTGCAACCCCATGCGGACGGGGTCGAGGTCCTGGGA
>CAYZKI010000307.1:0-4089 GCA_964478745.1 uncultured Bacteriovoracaceae bacterium | reverse complement strand
CGGTAGTGGAGTATCCGCTGGTCCTCGCGATGGCGGCTCTGCTGAGCCAGAGCTCGACACGCTCGATGTTCCATTCGGTCTCCTGGAAGGACCTGGCGATTCCGGCTGCGATCGCGTCTTCGATCGCGATCGCGTTCGTCGCCGTCGATTGGCGTTCCTCGTTCTCCATGCCCATCGCGTTCGCGGTCTGCTTCGGGGTTCCGTCGGTTCTGTGCTTCCTGATGCGCCGGCATGGCCTGCGTTTCGGCCTTACGGCCCTGGGGATCCTCGCGCTTTCCGCTTACTTCGGGGAGCCCGGCGAGGTCTTGTTTCGCGGGCGAAGCTTCTTCGGAGTTCATCGCGTGACGCTTACCGAGTCGGGGAAGTTCCACAGGCTTTTCCACGGAAACACGGTTCATGGCCTCGAGGCGGCGGAGCGTTCGTCGCTGTGCGAGCCGCTGACGTATTTCCATCGGAACGGTCCGATCGGGCAGGTCTTCGGGAAGCTAGCATCCGACCCAGGAAAGAGAATCGGCGTCATCGGCCTTGGTGCTGGATCCGTCGCATGTTTCGGGAAAACGGGGCAAACCATGCGGTTCTACGAGATCGATCCCGTCGTGGAACGCGTCGCGCGGGACAGGGGCCTTTTCGGCTTCCTCGCCAACTCCGCTGCGGATGTGGATATCGTGCTGGGAGACGCGAGAGTCTCCTTGAAGAAGGCGCCGAACGGCGAGTTCGACCTCTTCGTGCTCGATGCCTACAGCTCGGATTCGATCCCGGTGCATCTGATCACCCGTGAGGCCGTCCAGCTTTATCTCGACAAGCTTTCTCCCCATGGAGTGCTCGTGTTCCATATCTCCAACCGCCATCTCGATCTGGGGCCTGTACTGCGCGGGATCACGGCGGAGCTCGGGCTGGTCTATCGGGAGAACGATCACGAGGTCCTCGAGCCCAAGGAGCTGGAAGCCGGCTGGGCGTCCTCTCGCTGGGCGATCGCGGCCCGCAGGGACTCCGACCTCGGAAGCCTTGCCGCGGATTCCGCATGGGTTTCTCCGCCGGTCAGCTCCTGGCACCGTCCCTGGACGGATGACTACTCGAGCATCCTGAGCGTCCTGAGCTGGTAATTGCCTCCGGTCCAGAGACTTGCTACACCGGTTCCAACATGACTTCCAGCAAGCGTCCCGTGTTCGTCGCGGGCGTCAGCCAGCTCAGTAACCCGCCCAGCCGCGCCGTAGTGACGATCGGTAACTTCGATGGCGTCCACCTCGGCCATCAGACCATCATCGCCGCCGCGGTCGAGCAGGCCAAGGCCCGCGGAGGCGTCTCGATCGCGTTCACGTTCAAGCCTCACCCGCGTCTGGCGTTGAACCCCGCCGATCCCGTCCCTCTGCTTTGCACCTACTCGGAGAAGATCGACCTGCTGGGCAAGGCCGGCATCGACCTGGTCGTGGAAGAGCCGTTCAGCCGGGAGTTCTCGACGACTTCGCCGGAGACCTTCTTCTCTGACGTCCTGCTGAGACGGCTGAACGCCGAGGCGATCGTCGTGGGCTATGATTTCGCGTTCGGAAAAGAGCGCTCGGGCGGACTCGCCGCGCTCGAGGCTTCGTGCAAGGCCGCGCGCGTCCAGCTCACGGTCATTCCCCCGCAGCGGGCCGGAAGCGAGATCGTGTCGAGCTCCGCGATCCGCGCGCATCTGCTGAAGGGCGACCTTCCCGCGGGAAACCGCCTGCTCGGCCGCGAGTTCTCCTACACGGGCGTGGTCGTGCGCGGCGAAGGGCGGGGAAGAAAGCTCGGCTTCCCGACCGCGAACCTCCAGCTCGAGAACAAGCTCGCGCTTCCTTACGGAGTGTACGCCACCTGGGCGGTCACGGGCGGCAGGCTCCACCCGAGCGTGACCAACGTGGGCGTGCGACCCACCTTCGGCCCGGCTCCCGGAAACGAGGATCTCCCCGCGCTTGTCGAGTGCCATCTTCTTGACGCCTCGATCGACCTCTATGGGAGCGCGCTCGAGGTCAGGTTCGTCGAGCGCCTGCGCGAAGAGCGGAAGTTCCCTTCGATCGACGCCTTGAAGGCTCAGATCTCGGCCGACGCCGGCCAGGCGCGGGCTCTTCTCGCGCCTTGACAATATTTGTCACCGTCCTCAGAATCAATAATTGAGGTTTAGGAAGAACTTCCCATTGGGCGTGAGCTCATTGGATTTTCCGAGGTCGGAATGTCGCGGCAGCTTGCCGAGCTTCTCGTCAGAGACAAGATCATCACCCCGGCGCACTTCACCGAGGCCCAGGAGGCCGCGAAGGGCGGGAAGAGCTACGTCCGCCATCTGATCGAGAAGAAGCACCTCGCCGAAACGAAGCTCCTTTACTACCTCAGCCAGAAGTTCGGCCTTCCCTCCATCAACCTCGCGAAGTTCGAGATCAGCTCTGACGTCGTGCGCCTGGTTCCCGGCGACATCGCGAAGAAGGCGGGCGCCGTCCCGATCCAGGCGGCCAAGGGCACGCTCGTTGTCGCCATGTGCGACCCGACGAACATGCAGGGCATCGAGGACCTCAAGTTCAAGGCCCAGATGAACGTCGAGGTGGTTCTCACCTCCTACTCGGCCTTCGACCAGGCGATGTTCAAGCACTACGGCGGCACGGCGGCCGCGAGCTCGGCCATCGACACGTTCAGGGCGCAGGAGGAGAAGGAGAAGCAGAAGGACCCGACTCGCGCGACCATCGAGCTGCAGCAGATCCACGAGATCGACGGAGGGGGCGGAGTCGACGTCGATGCCCCGGTCATCACGCTCGTGAACGGCATCCTTTCCGAGGGCATCCGCAGAAGGGCGAGCGACATCCATGTCGAACCCTACGAGAAGCGCTTCCGCGTGCGCATGCGCATCGACGGCACTCTCCACGAGGTCATCCAGATCCCGCTCGAAATGCGGAGAGCCGCGATCGCGCGCTTCAAGATCATGTCCCGCATGGACATCGCCGAGACGCGGATACCGCAGGACGGACGCATCAAGCTCAAGGCGAGCGGCCAGGAGATCGATTTCCGCGTGAACTCCATGCCGACCCTCTTCGGCGAGAAGATCGTGCTCCGTATGTTGAGCAACGCGAACCTCTCGCTCGATCTCAAGAAGCTTGGCTTCGACGAACGCCAGCTCGAGACCTTCTACAAAGGCATCCATTCCCCGAACGGGCTCGTTCTCGTCACGGGTCCCACGGGCTCCGGCAAGACGACTACGCTGTACTCCGCGCTTTCCGAGCTCAACCAGGTCGGTGACAACCTCTCCACCGCCGAGGACCCGGTCGAGTACAACCTCGAGGGCATCAACCAGGTTCAGATCAACAAGGACGTGGGCCTCACGTTCGCGAGCGTCCTCCGCGCGCTCCTCCGCCAGGACCCGGACACGATCCTCGTGGGCGAGATCCGAGATTACGAGACGGCCGAAGTGGCCGTCCAGGCCGCCCTCACGGGCCACCTGGTCCTTTCGACGCTGCACACGAACGACGCGCCGAGCACGATCACCCGTATGGTGAACATGGGCGTCGAGCCCTTCCTGGTGGTCGCCTCGGTGAACACCATTCTCGCCCAGCGCCTTCTCCGCACCATCTGCCCGAAGTGCAAGGTCGAGTTCCCGGTGGCGCCGCAGAAACTCGTGGAGATGGGTTTCACGCCCGAGGTGGCGGCCACGGTCAAGACGTTCAAGGGCAAGGGTTGCGCGAACTGCAGCAACTCGGGCTATAAGGGCCGCGTCGCGATTTACGAAGTCATGGAGTTCACTCAGACGCTGAAGGAAATGGTCCTTCGCGGCGAAACGATGCTCGAGATCAAGAAGGCCGCGGTGCGCGAGGGGATGAAGACGCTTCGTATGTCGGCTCTCACCCGCGTCGCCGAAGGCCGGACGTCGCTTGAAGAAGCGATCTCGATGACCATGGAAAGCTGACGGGGGAGCTGAAAGATGGCGAAGATCGGTCTTCCGGCTTTGCTCAAGACGATGGTCGAACAGGGGGCCTCGGACCTTCATATCACCGTCGGCGTCCCTCCGCAGTTCCGCATCCAGGGCAAGATGGTCAAGGTGAAGATGGATCCCTTGGGCTCGCTCGAGACCAAGGATCTCTGCTACTC
>CAYZKI010000306.1:0-4099 GCA_964478745.1 uncultured Bacteriovoracaceae bacterium | reverse complement strand
AACGTGGAGACCGGCGTGGTCTTCGCAGTCGACGAACGACTCGATGGTGAGGCGGTCGAGCGCTGGCTGTTCTGGTCGGACGAAGCCGAGACCGTTGGCGACGAGGAGTGGGCCATCGGCCAGGTGGGCGACGCGCCAGACACGCAGCCCATCCTCGAAGCACCGCCGATCCTCTCAGCGAAGATCGAGACTTCGCCGTACCGACATCTACGCTTGCTCTGGCGCGATGACGTCTCGACCGAGTCGCGCGTGAGCATCTCCTGGACGGGCCGCGACTGGTTCGACGTGAAGAGAGGGGACGGCGTCCCGCTGCAGGACGACGAGACCCCGACCGCGCTCAACGTGTCCGGGGAGAGCGACCGCAAGTGGGCCGTGCCCGTCGTGGACGCTGCCGGGCGCGTCGGCTGGAAGCCTCCGCGATTCGATACCTATGCTGACGCCCTCGCGGCGCTCCTCGACTTCCCGATCCGTCCCGCCGAAGCCACCGACGACGGCGACGGCGATGAGGGCGACGGCGGCGGCATCAAGGGCGCGGACACCGGGGCGGCGATCGAGCAGGAGAAGAGCTACGCGCTGCACGCCGCGGCCGAGCTCGTCGAGAGGGTCGCAGCGCTCCAGGCGGCGCTGCCGAAGTCGATGCTCGACGACTGGCTCGACCACCTCGACCGGATGTTCCGCGCTTCGTTCCCCGAGCCCCTCATCGCGACGTGGAGAGCGCACCGGCTCGACGTGTTCGCACACCTCCGAGAGCCCGAGTTGCGTTCCCCGCACCTGACCTACAAGCAGCGGGTCCGCTACTTCGAGGTGCTCGATGGCGCGGCGCGAGCATGGGGGCTCCGATGAGCTTCTCGTGGACGCGCGCGGCCACCGCGCTTCAGAAGCTTGTCGCAGAGGACGCGGCAAGGCCGCGTGAAGAGCAGCATCTCGACGACGGTCAGCGGTCCTCCCTTGCGTGGATGGCCAAGCGGCTGCCGCAGAGCGGCCTCGTACTCGCCGACGAGGTCGGCACCGGCAAGACGCGCATCGCGTGCGCGGTGGTTCACGCTGTGCTCGACGCGGGCGGTCGCGCGGCGGTCGTCGTGCCCCACGGACTCATGCACCAGTGGCTCGCGGAGTCGCGGAAGTTGCGAACCAGCGCGCCGCCTCCGAAGAAACTGACGACGTTCACCGAGTTTCTCCGTGAGGCGTCCGCCACTGATGCCTCGTGGAAGGACATCGCCCCCTGTCCCGACGAGTCCGAGTGGTGGCTCATATCTCACGGGTTCCGTGCGCCCCTGGTGCGGAGCAACTCCAACTGGTGGCGCGCAGCGCTTCCCGCCTTCGTTGAGCTGAACTTGGCGGCGCGCACCATGCGGGAGGACGCGCGGACACGCATCGGCAAGCTCCATCAGATGATGGAGAGCGCTCGGGCATCGTGGTGGGGCTGGAACGGCATGGCGCGGATTGCGAGTGACGTCGCGCCGCGCGTTCGCGGACGACGTGACCTCCGGAAGCGTATCGACGCGCTGCCTCCCCTGAGCGTCGCGAGCCAGAATAACGACGCGCTCCTCGCCCAGTTCGGCAACAGCGGTGATGGGCGGCCCTTGACCGAAGAGCTACTGGGCCTCTGGCTCGGCCAGTTCGACCTCCTCGTTATCGACGAGGCCCACAAGAGCAGGGGCGAGGTGGACGTCGAGGACACAGCGCTCGGCGCGGCCTCGGGCACCGTGCTCGCGCGTCTTGTCGATGTGCTGCTGAAGCAGCCCGAGGGCGGGCGTCGGCTCTGCCTCACGGCGACCCCGATGGAACTCGAGCTGTCGCAGTGGCTTGATCTTCTCGGACGTGCGCGCAGCGGCCTCGACCCGGAGCGTGGGCGCCAAGTGGTGAAGCGCCTCCACGACGCGGCGGACCGCGCCGCCGTAGCGCCAGACGAAGGAAGCCGTCTCGACGAGCTGTGCGGCGCCGCAAGGGACTTCACCAAGACGCTGGCACCGCACGTGACGCGGCGTCGACGTGATGAGGATCCGCTCGTCGCGAGCTTCCGCGAGGGCGCCGCGCAGCCCAAGGGACTGCCGCACCCGCATCGACGACTTCAGCGCGTGCAGATCGGGTGGACCGAGACGTTGGGCCAGAGGTCGCCTTGGCTCGACGTGCTCTTCGCCGCCGAGTGCATGAGCCAGAGTGCTCGCGGGCTGACGCTTAAGGACACTGCGGCCTGGCCGCGCGCGGTGCGTGACGCGTACACGAAGCTATCGGCGGGGCACGTCAGCATCGACCTATCCGAGACGGGCGAACCGCTCAGAATCCCCGAGCCCGGCGTCGTCGACGACCACACGCGAGGCAAGATCGTTCGTGCCGCCTACTGGTATCGGCGGCTGCGCGATGCCCGGAGGCGGGTGCTCGAAGGGCTGCCGTCCGTAACCGGCGCCGAACTCGATCCCGACGCCGAGCATCCGCGCATCCTCGCGGCTGTGAAGGAGATCGAGGGATGGACGCTAAGGCGCGAGAAGGTGCTGGTGTTCGGCGTCTTCCTGCGACCGCTGCGGCTGCTGCGTGACGTGCTCAACGTTCGCCACGCGCTGCGCGCTGCCGACGCCGGCAGGCCGATCGCGCACGCCGTTCACACCGACGAGTCGCTGATCGGGATCGCGCTTCGCCAGATCGAGCTCCTTCGATCGGAGGGCGCGCTCGCGGGCCGCCTCGCCACTGGCAACGGCGCGGAGATGCGCCGGGCGTTGGCCGACAGCCAGAGGGCCTACGAGCGGTTGCGCGACAAGGTGCGCCGGCGCGCGAAGAAGCCGGTCGTCGCGTGGCGGACCGATCCTTCGCTGCTCGGTGGCGCGCCGGTCGACCGCGACCTCGAAAGTGCGCTCGAAGACCACCTCGTCTCGTTCGTCGTCGATGACTTCCTCGCAACGACCTCGGGCTCCGACGAGGTCACCGACGAGCGTTTCGATGCGCTCACCACCGAGTTCGTTGAAGAGCGTCTCCGTCCGCTGCTCGGCGAGCTGGGCGACGAGGACGTTGACGAGGAGCAGGCCGTGCTCCGACAGGGGGCGCTCAGGGCGCTCCTTGAGGACGACGACGGACGGCAGAGCTTTCACGCGCGACTGCTCCAGGGTGCGACGCGCTGGGAGACGCGGCGCTACCTCCAAGCCGCGTTCAACCGTCCCGGAGCTTCGCCGTGGGTTCTCATCGCGCAGAGCCAGGTCGGGCGTGAGGGGCTCAACCTGCACGAGTCCTGTCGCGTCGTTGTTCAGTTTCACGCCGAATGGAACCCCGCCGTTCTCGAGCAGCAGATTGGCCGCGTTGACCGCAAGGGCAGCCTGTGGGAGCGGCTCGCCCAGAAGTGGCTCGACGACGGAGCGCAAGGTGTGCCGCCATTCCTAGAGGTTCGACAGCTCATCTTTGAGGGTACCTACGATGCGCTCCAGTGGGATAGGGTGGCCACGCGGCAGCGTGTCTTTGACGCCAGTCTATTTGGCTCATTGCTTCCCCGTGTTGCTTGGGACAGGGTACCGTTTCAGTGGCGAGACGTCCTTATTCGGGTGGCGCCGAACTTCGCTCCTCGAGACTATAAGTGAGAGATTGCCCTTGATACTTGGCACGCGAGATTGCGGGCTTCTAAATTCGCCGTTTAGTTCCAACGACTGTGACCAGCACTTCGTTCGGACACAACTTCGCATTGCAGCCCAAACCGTAAATCACAGCTGCATGGCCACTGCTATGCTCCCTCACGGCTGTTGGCGCCGACCGAAAATTGACCCACCTATGAGGGTTGTGCCGATCCAAATTTGACCCGGGTGTTCCACCTACCCTGCTGAATTCTTGAGCAGCGGGGGAAACGAGGAGTGATCACCATGGCCATGATTGGCAAGGTCCGGCGGATGTGGTTCCGCCAGAAGAAGTCGGTGCGGGAGATTTCCAGGGCGACCAGCCTGTCGCGCAACACGGTGCGCAAGTACCTGCGCGTCGAGGAAGTGCAGGAGCCCAAGTACGAGCGCCGTGCGGCGCCGACGAAACTGACCCCGCACCACGATCAGATCGTGACGGCCCTGGCCGCTGATGCGAGGCGCCCCAAGCGGGAGCGTCGCACCGCCCGGGCACTGCTGGCCGAGAT
>CAYZKI010000305.1:0-4099 GCA_964478745.1 uncultured Bacteriovoracaceae bacterium | reverse complement strand
ATCCAGGACTCCGCCAAGGGCATGGAGCAGCTGATCCACGACCTTCTCGACCTGACCAAGATCGAGTCGGGGAGGATCGCGCTCGACCGCCGGCCGCACGACGCCGAGGTGCTTCTCTCCGACTGCATCAAGCTCCTCTCGCCCCAGGCGCAGGCCCGATCCATCGAGCTGCACATGGAGGTGCGCCCGGGAGAGTGCGTCGCGGACTGCGACCGCAACCGCGTCGTGCAGATCCTCTCGAACCTGGTGGGAAACGCCATCAAGTTCACCGGAAAGGGAGGCCGCGTCCGCCTGGAGGCGCAGGCCACCGGCGAGGGGATCCGGTTCAGCGTCATCGATAACGGCCCGGGCATCCCGGCCGATACGCTGCCGCACGTCTTCGACCGTTACTGGCAGGCGCATCGGACGGGAACCGGCAGCGCCGGGCTCGGCCTTTCCATCGCGCGCGGTATCGTCGAGGCGCACGGGGGGCGCATCTGGGTCGAGAGCGCCCTTCACATCGGGTCGCGCTTCTTCTTCACGCTTCCCGAAGCCAGGAAGCAGCAGAGGGCGAAGGCCGCCTGAGCGGGAGAGGGAGAGGCGCGATGGCGGTCACTGGAGCTCGAGAACCTGTTTCACGATCATCGCGGTGCCGAGGATCAGGACGAACCAGCCGAAGGCCGGCTTGAGCCTGGCCGCCGGCACCCGGCGGTTGAGCGAGGTGCCGGCGGCGATTCCGACGAGCGCCGCGGCGGAGAAGGGCAGGATGAGCGGCCAGTCCGCGGGCATCCCGCTCAGCCAGTCGCCGGCGAAGCCGCTCAGCGAGTTCAGGGCGATGACGAGAAGGGACGTGCCGATGGCTTTCTCCATCGGGAGCGAGAGACCGTTCACGAGCGCCGGGACGATCAGGAAACCTCCGCCCGCTCCGACGAACCCGGTCACGACTCCGACGGCAATTCCGCCGACGCCCGTTTTGAAGGGAGAGGCTTCGGTATCGGCTTCGGCCTTCGGCGGCTTCTTCCGGAGCATCGAGATCGCGGCCGCCAGCATCACCACGGCGAAGGCGCCCAGGATGAGCGCGTCCTTAGTGAGGGAAACGCCCGCGACCGAGAGCTGCGGCGGGATCGAGGGCAGCAGCAGCCTGCGGGAGATCATCACGCCCGCCACGGAAGGGAAGAAGAAGAGAAGGCCCGTCCCTAGCTGGACGAGCCCCCGCTTCGCGTAAGGCACGCTCCCGACCGCCGCGCAGAGCCCGACGACGAAGAGCGAGTAGTACGTGGCTTGCGCCCCCGGGATACCGAAGAGATAGACCAGGATCGGTACCGCGAGGATGGAGCCGCCGCCGCCGATCAGGCCGAGCGTCAGCCCCATGATCGCGGCACCGAGGAAGCCGAGGATCATTTGAAGTTCTCGTACAAGGACTCTTTCAGGATCTTCGGCGAAGGGCCGACGTACGATCCCGCGTCCTTCACGAACGTGGTCTTGTCCTGCGACAGCCCGGGGCTGATCTCGAGCTGATGCCTCCAGCTCGAGACGCGCCCGCCCTCGCCGTCGTGGCCGGGAAGCATGAGCGTCCCCGGCGCGGCGTGCGCCTTGATCTTCTGCAGGCTCTCCCAGTGAGCTTCGGGATCGCCGCCCGGAAGGTCGTCGCGGCCGGTGTCGCCGTAGAGGATCATGTCTCCGCCGAAGAGGAACGGGCCCCAGATCGGCGTGATGCACTCCGCGGTGTGCCCCGGGGTAACGAGAAGCTTCAGCGGCCCGGCGGCCGCCGGAAGCGCGGTGTCGCGGCTCACGCGAAGGTGGATCCGCTTGCTCGGGCTGAGGGCGTGCTGGATCAGCGGTGCCTGCAGCGCGTCCGCGAGCGACGCCGCGCACGAGATGTGGTCCGCGTGCGTATGCGTGTCGATGACCGCGAGGAAGCGGTAGCCCTTGAGCTCGTTCCGCGCGATCGAGAGCAGCGACTCCCAGTCCTCGCGCATGGGATCGACGACGATCGCCTCGCGCGTTCCCGAGTTCCAGACCACGTAGGTCATGTTGTCGTCGTTGATGACCGCTTTGGCGCTCCACCCCTCGGGCAGGGGCGCCTTGTCCTGGATCAGCTCACGAATGTCTCTGACGATGGTGCTCATGGAAATCTCCTTTCATGCTGGTGCGTCACTCGCAGGCGCCCGAGCCCGGGCTGACCTGGCAAAGCTCCTCTTTCAAGGTGGGGACCGCGCGGTTCCAGGGCATCTTGGACAGCAGGACCGCCATCCCGCAGAAGCCGGTCGCTCCCGCGAACGTGAGCCCCGCGCCGAAGAACGCGCTGACGGCGAGGAACCAGGGATTCACGTACACGCCCAGGAGGGTCGCGGTCAGCACGGCTGATCCCGCCACGAGCTGGACCTGGCGCATGATCGGCAGGTGGTGCTTCCGGCTCGCGATCGTCGGCTTCCCGAGGCGCTTCCACTCGAGGATCCCGCCTTCGTAGACCTTCGCCTTCACCTTGTCCGCGTAGCCCAGCTGCGCGATCTGCTCGGCCGCCAGCCTGGCGCGGTTTCCGCCGCGGCAGAGGATCAGCACGTCCCGGTCGCGGAGCTGGTTCAGCACACCCGGCGCGACCGACGCGAAGTGGGACAATGGCACGTTGATCGAGTGCTCCACGTGCTCCGCTTCGAACTCGTCTCTCTCTCTTACATCGATGATGGTTTCGCTCATGATCTCACTCCTTACTTCACTTGTTTGCAGCGGGCCCGCAGTACGACTTGTACAGGGCCTCCATGAGGACTCTGAGCCTCGGCTCGGCGATCCGGTAGAAGACGAAGATCCCGTCTTTCCGCGAGTCCACCAGGCCTTCCGCTTTCATCTTGGACAGGAACTGGGAGACCCAGGACTGCGAGGAGTCCGCGTACTCGACCAGGTCCGTCACCGTTTTCTCGCCTTCGAGGAGGCAGCAGAGGACCTTGAGCCGGGTCGGGTGCGCCAGCTGCTTGAGTACCGCGCTGACCTCATCCGCCTGTCTGCTGAGCTGTTCTTTCATCAGAGCCTTCATTGCTTATAAGTATATTAGCGAATACTAATATGTCAAGCGCGTGGAAACCGGCCCCTTCGCGACCTGGACGGGGCCAGGCGCGATTCGGAGGCCGGTCTCCGCGACCGCTCAGCTTTTTCGCGGGCAGGTATTGATGCCCAGGAGCGCGTACGGAGGGCACCAGCCGACCAGCCCGGTGGCGAGCGGAATGAGGCCTACGAAGAACCAGGGGTTCTCCGGCCCGAAGAAAGCCATGGCTGTCAGGCCGACTCCGACCAGCACTCTGACTGCGCGTTCAACCGGGTGGATGTTCTTGGTCATGTTCTCTCTCCTTGTGTCTCTGACCCAAGGTAGAGCATCGGACGTGCCACCCCGGGCGGCGATATAGGCGGCCGCGGCGCCGGTCCCGGCGGGAGCGCGTGACAGTTTGTCCCGCCATGGGGCGGGGCCGGCAATGCCGTTGGGATCGGCGGGTTAGCCGCCGATTTGACAGGTCATCGGGCCTGCTTTATATTTAACTTATTGGTTAATTAAACCGATGGTTAAATATGACTCATGACCTCCTCAGCCTGAAATTCGCCGCTCTCGCCGACCCGACGCGCAGGGCGATGCTCGCGCAGCTCTCCAAGGGCGAGGCGAGCGTGTCGGACCTGGCCAGGCCCTTTTTGAAAGCGATGAGCCTTCCCGCCGTGACCAAGCACCTCAAGGTCCTCGAGAAGGCGGGCTTCGTCACCAAGACGCGCGACGCCCAATGGCGGCCCTGCAGGCTGAACGCCGAGGGCCTCAAGGATGTCGCCGACTGGATGGAGCAGTACCGGGCTTTCTGGGAGGAAAGCTTTGACCGGCTGGATGCTTATTTGAAAACCGTGGTTTCCGAGAAGAAAGCCCTGAAAGGAAGGAAAGATGGCCGCAAGAAGTAAGTCGAACGAGCTCAAGCTGACCCGCGTCTACGACGCTCCCGTCGAGACCGTGTGGGACGCGTGGACCGATCCCGCGAAGGTGGCGAAATGGTGGGGCCCGCGGGGCTTCACGCTCACCACTCATTCGAAGGATCTGCGGCCCGGAGGCATCTGGCACTACACCATGCATGGCCCCGACGGCACCGACTAT
>CAYZKI010000304.1:0-4105 GCA_964478745.1 uncultured Bacteriovoracaceae bacterium | reverse complement strand
GAATACCGTGAAATACTGACTCCGGATGCCTTGGCGTTCGTCGCCAAGCTGCATCGACGTTTCAATTCGACTCGTTTGGGTCTGCTGAAACGCAGGGTCGAAGTTCAAAAGGCAATTGATCGGGGAGCGATGCCCGACTTCATGAGGGAGACGGAGAAGCTGCGCGCCGCGCCGTGGACCGTCGCGCCCGTGCCTCCCGAGATCCGGGATCGGCGGGTCGAGATCACCGGCCCGGTCGATCGCAAGATGATCATCAACGCGCTGAACTCGGGCGCTCAGGTCTTCATGGCCGACTTCGAGGACTCGCACTCGCCGACCTGGGACAACACGGTGCGTGGCCAGATCAATCTGCGCGATGCCGTGCGGCGGAAGATCAGTTACACCAGCGACGAAGGCCGTCATTACGAGCTGAACGAGAAAGTGGCCGTGCTGTTCGTGCGTCCCCGCGGCTGGCACCTCGAGGAGCGCCATCTGCTCATCGACGGTCAGTCGGTGTCGGCTTCGCTCTTCGACTTCGGCCTGTTCTTCTTCCACAACGCGAAGGAGCAGATCAATCGAGGGACGGCTCCTTACTTCTACCTTCCCAAGCTCGAGAACCATCTCGAAGCCAGGCTGTGGAACGAAGTCTTCGTCGCCGCTCAGAAAGAGCTCGGCATCCCGACAGGGACGATCAAGGCGACGGTCCTGGTCGAGACCATCCTCGCCGCGTTCCAGATGCACGAGATCCTGTTCGAGCTCCGCGATCACTCCGCGGGCCTGAACTGCGGTCGCTGGGACTACATCTTCAGCCTGATCAAGAAGTTCCGCAGGAGATCCGACTTCGTGCTGCCGGACCGGCAGCTCGTGACGATGGATACGTCGTTCCTCAAGGCCTACTCGCTGCTCGTGATCCAGTCGGCGCACATGCGCGGAACCCACGCGATGGGAGGGATGGCGGCGCAGATCCCGATCAAGAACGATCCGGCCGCGAACAACGTGGCGCTTTCCCGGGTTCTCAACGACAAGCTCCGCGAGGTCGGCCTCGGCCACGACGGGACGTGGGTCGCGCACCCGGGGCTGGTCGAGCTCGCGAGAAGCGCCTTCGACCGGGTCATGCAGGGCCCCAACCAGATCCGCATCCTGCGCGAGGACATCGACATGCGCGCGCTCGACCTGCTGACCGTGCCTTACGGCGAGCCGACCGACGGCGGCTTCCACAACAACATCTCGGTGTCGCTGCTGTATCTCGAGGCCTGGCTTCGGGGCATCGGCTCGGTGGCGATCGGCAACCTCATGGAAGACGCGGCTACCGTCGAGATCAGCCGCTCCCAGCTCTGGCAGTGGACCCGCTACCGGAGGGAGTTCGGCTACCGCCGCTTCGTCCGCACCCTTGACGAGGAGCTCGAGAACATCCTCGCTTCCCTGGGCTCGGGGGCGCTGGCGGATCTTCGCGCGGAGAAGCTCAAGACCGCGCGCGAGCTCCTTCACGACGCGGTCGCCGACGACGATTTCGTCGAGTTCATCACCTTGCCGGCGTATCGCGAGCTCGCGGACGAGAGCGAGGGCGCGGGCGAGGAGCTGGAAACGCGGGAGGAGGCCGCCGTATCGACGGGGCTCACCCGTAACTGGATGAGGCGATTCGTCAGGTTGGGCGGTCGCTCAGGGGGGATCTGACCATGGAACTGTCCGGACGACGCTGGGACGGGATTCGCCGGGTTTACAAAGCCGAGGACGTCGAGAAGCTTCGAGGCTCGGTGCGCATCGAGTACACGCTGGCCAGGCTCGGGGCCGAGCGGCTGTGGAAGCTGCTGCACGAGCGCGACTACGTGGGAGCGCTGGGAGCGCTGACCGGCAACCAGGCCCTTCAGCAGGTCGAGGCCGGCCTCGAAGCCATTTACCTGAGCGGTTGGCAGGTGGCCGCAGACGCGAATACCGCGGGGCAGATGTATCCTGACCAGAGCCTCTATCCTGTCGACAGCGTTCCCGAGGTGGTTCGCCGGATCAATCGCGCGTTTCAGCGGGCCGACCAGATCCAGGTTTCCGAGGGCGTGCCCGAGAGCCGCCGCAAGTACTGGTTCGCTCCGATCATCGCGGACGCGGAAGCGGGATTCGGCGGCAACCTGAACGCGTTCGAGCTGGCGAAATCGCTGATCGAGGCCGGCGCGGCCGCGATCCATCTCGAGGACCAGCTCGCGTCCGCGAAGAAGTGCGGGCACCTGGGCGGGAAGGTCGTCGTTCCCACCGGCGAGTTCATCCAGAAGCTCAGCTCTGTCCGGCTCGCGGCCGATGTCATGGGCGTTCCCACGCTGCTGATCGCGCGCACCGACGCCCGCGGCGCCGAGCTGCTGACCTCGGACATCGACCCGCGCGACCGGGAATTCCTGACCGGCGAGCGCACGGTCGAGGGCTTTTTCGGGGTCCGCGCCGGGATCGAGGCCGCGATCGCGCGCTCGCTCAGCTACGCGCCGTACGCGGACCTGCTCTGGTTCGAGACCTCGGAGCCCGACCTCGAGGAGGCCGAGCGTTTCGCCCGCGCGATACACGAGCGGTTCCCGGGGAAGCTGCTCGCGTACAACTGCTCGCCCTCGTTCAACTGGAAGAAGAAGCTCTCCGAGCAGGAGATCGCGGGCTTCCAGAAGCGCCTGGGCTCGCTGGGATACAAGTTCCAGTTCATCACGCTCGCCGGTTTCCACTCCCTCAATCACGGAATGTTCGAGCTGGCCCGCGATTACCGCGAGCGGGGAATGACGGCCTACGCGGAGTTCCAAGCCCGCGAGTTCGAGTCCGAAAGCGACGGCTATCGCGCGACGAAGCATCAGAGGTTCGTAGGCACGGGATACTTCGACGAGGTGGCTCAGCGGATCGCGGACGGCGCGCTCTCGACCATGGCGTTGAAGGGATCGACGGAGGAAGAGCAGTTCGGCGAGCCGGGACAGGCGGGGGCGCCGGCGGCCTAGCCCGCGAGCTCCGTCTCGTCGCGGCGCATTTCTGCCATGTAGCGTCCGAGGCGCTCGCGGTCGGCCAGCGGCATGAGCCGCTCGACGATCGGGAAGACCTCACTTTCCTCGACGTCCAGGTGGTGACGCGCGAAGGTGAGCAGGCTCCGGAACAGCGAGCCCCATTCCTCCGACTCGGGCGACTCGCGCTCCATGCGGTCGATCAGCTGCTCGAAGTCGGCGTGCTCCTGCTGGGCGGCGCGTGTCATCAGGGTGAGCTCGCCGAAGTTCTCGAGGGCGGGGTAGAAGATCTCGCGCTCGAGCGCGGAGTGCGCCGCGAGATCGGCCTTGATCTGCCCGTAAAGCAGGCGGTGAAGCTTGCGATTGTAAGTTCTCTCGGCCGCGTCAAAGAGGTCGCGTAGGCGGGAGTGGTCCAGTGAGAGCAGTTCGAGCGCTTCCATGCGATTGCGCTGTATCAGTGCAAACGCCAGGCTAGGCGCGTTCAAATCCGGGCTTCGGTGACTTCGAAGAGAGGATCAAGGCCCACGCGCACAGGACGACGCCCCAGGCTTTGCTCGACGCTCTCTCGATGCGCGTGACCCACTCCGGCCCCCAGAGCTCCTGGATGCACAGGGCGATGAGGAAGATCCCGGCCCACGCCATGATCCGGGGCGCGCGCCGTTTCGAGCGGCTGGCCCGGTCGGCGGCGAGCGCCGCGATGGGGAACGCGAGCACGAACACGTGGTGCCAGACAAGCGGATGACAGAGGAGGCCGACCGCGATCCAGCCCGCCCATTGCTCGTCCGCGTCGAGGGATCGGCTCGCGGCGAACCAGGCCAGGCTCAAGACGAGTGCGACCGCGAAAGCCACGTAGATGTCCGCTTTGACTTGGGTGGCTGGAATCCCGCTCCAGCGCAGGACGCCGGCGGTGAGACCGTGATTGCCGGGGCCGCGGATGATCTCCTCGCCGAGTTCGGTTCCGCCGGAAGCGGCGGCTTTCGGCCAGTCGCGGTAGATGGCCGCCACGCGACCGACTGCCTCGCCGGCGCCGACTCCCGGGCGCGCGGCCTCGCGCAGCCAGATGGCTCCGTTGAGCGCGATCAGGATCCCGATGCTCGCGGCGACGATCTTCGGGCGGACGAGCTCGGACCATCGGCCGACGAGCGTGATGAGAGGGAAGAGCTTGAAGG
>CAYZKI010000303.1:0-4128 GCA_964478745.1 uncultured Bacteriovoracaceae bacterium | reverse complement strand
GTGCGCGACGCCGCGGATCCGTCGCGGCCGATCACGTTCGGGCAGTCGGCGCTCCGGTGCGTGGGTTACGTTCTTTCGTCGCTTCCGTTATGCGCGGGTTACCTGCTCGCGGCGTTTCATCCGCGCAAGCAGGCGCTTCACGACTTGCTGGCGGGAACGGTCTGCGTGCGGGCCGCGTCCCAGAGCTCCCGGGAGAACACGCGAACTGCGTGAAGGTCATTCCACATCTCCGGGGCCCAGCCCTGCTCGCCTTCGAAGGCCTGGTGCTCCCACTTTTCCGTATCGCGATGAAGCGCGGTGATCGCGGCTTGATAGCCTTGCTCGCGGGAGATCTGTAGGTACTTGTCTTTGTTGATTTTGAGCATTGGCGTGAGGGTAAAAAAAAACCGGCCGGGGCGCAACGAAGGACTAAACGCCCCGACCGATGATCCCAGGTTAAAGGGGGGCCCTTTTTCCGTCAAACCGCGCTCGGCCGAGATAATTGGATTCAAATAGTCCAATGTTTATGATACAGGGCGTCATGTCTATGAAAACTCAGGTTTTCCAGGCTTTGGCGGTGCTGGTCGCTCTGGTGTCCCCGGTCTTGTCCCAGGGGGCTGTGATTCCGCTTTCGCAGAGCGTTTACGATGCCCTGGAGGCGCTCGAGCAGCCGGAAAGCCGCAAGTACGAGAACGCCCTGGCTCACCTGACGGTCGCCAAGGAGCACACGAGATCGAGCGACGTCCGCTCGCAGCTCGATGAAGCCATCCGCGCCCTGCGCCCGAAGCTGTTCGGCTCCTCGAGGTTCCCCACAGATGCCGAGGTCTCGAACGCCGTGACCGCGATGAGAACGGCGCTCTCGATGAACCGCATCGAGCTCAACCGCTCTTTCCCGCACGAGACCGAGCTCCTCGAGAAGCTCGTCGCCGCCCATCTCTTCCCGGAGGCGATGGGACGGGTGAGGCTCTCGCTCAACAACATCGACAAGTCGCAGGCCATGAAGCTGCTGCTCGCGTACTTCGCCGACCCCGAGCGCTCGGTGAAGTACGATCCCGACGTCGCGCTGCTCGTCCAGGGGCGCCAGCTGAACTCGCCGTCCGGCGACCCGGACAGCCCGATGGACGGCGCGCCGACCATCAGCTTCATCGTGAGCGGCCAGGAGTTCGAGGCCGAGTCGGCCACCGAGGCCTGGCGCATGAAGAACGAGATCGAGGGCGGGATCAACCAGCTCGCGCGCGACAACCGCATCCCGATCCGCACCGAGATCTCCGTCGTCGACCAGAAGGTGGCGATCAACCTGCGCGTCGAGGGCTTCAAGTACGCGCCGATCGTCGAGACGTGGCTCTGGAACACCTCCGCCTGGGCCGCGGACAACCGCTATCTGATGAAGCTCGCGAACGGCCTGGAAAGCGCCTCGACGAAGCTCGAAACCTCGTACATGGGCGGCCAGCAGGCGCTGCAAGGGATCGCGAAGAAGATGGCGAACGTGCTGACCATGGCCGAGGACCTGCTGCGGCTGCGCATGGTCACGGGCAAGCTCGCCACGGTCGCGCCGACGGTCGAGACGGTCAAGGAGAAGCTGACGGCCATCTCCAGGAGCAAGATCGCCCACATGGAAAAGAACCTGGTCCGCCTGAAGGACCTCGGAGCCGCCGAGGCCATGATCGCGAAGCAGACGGAGAAGACCACGGCCTGGATCGCGCGCGAGGAGGCGAGGCTCGCCGCGCAGCTCGAGAAGATCGACAAGGCGCTCTCGAAGCTCGACGCCGATCCCGCCTTCCAGAAGCTCTCCGATGCCGCGAAGGCGCAGAAGCAGCTCGACGTCGCCAAGAAGACCGCGAACATCTGGCTCTCGCACGCGGGCACCGTGCTGAAGACCATCTCGGCGGCGATCGTCACGTACTACGCCTTCGAATGGGCCGTGCAGGCGAACCGCATCCGCGAGCCGGGGCAGCGCCTCGAGGTGCACCAGAAATACGGCGCGAAGGTGGTGACGGGCCTGATGTACCTGGTTCCGGTGCTGGGCGAGGCGGCCTTCGCCCTCGACGTCGGCAGCTGGATGGTCGAGAAGACCGTCCAGCAGGCGATGGGCAGCGACATCGACCTCCCGAACACCGAGGCGCTCGTCCACAAGCTGTTCAAGTTCTCCGAGGACCTGGGCTACTGGAGCGTCGGCACGACGCGCTTCCAGGCCATGCTCATGAACGGACTGGGCGCGATCCCGCCGATCGTCGCCCTGAAGGACAAGCCGCGGTTCGACGCCGCGTCGCTCAGGTTCGAGCGCGCGCTGCAGGCCGGTGGCGACGCCGCCGCCGCGAAGAAGGAGCTGGCCCGCCACGTGAGCTTCATCACGGGCCGCTACGCGCTCCTGATCTTCCGCCTCGTGGATGCGACCGGATCGAAGCAGCACCGCGAGCTCGGCCGGTTCGAGGAAGAGCTCTACCGCGATCTCTTCGACAAGAAGGTCGGTTATTTGACGCGAGTGACCGAGTTACTCGGTCCGCCCGAGGAGAACGAGAACCTCGGGCAGGGTCCGGACGGAACCGATCCGGGACCGTGCAAGGCGGAAGACAAGACCGAGGATCCGGCTCCGCAGCAGGCTCCCGGCCAGGCCCAGCAGCAAAGGCGCGAATAGGCCCCGTTCCGCTCATCTTTTCCGGGACGACTCCGATGAAACCCTTAGATGGGTTTTATCAGGCAGTCCTCGTTTCTGGTCGTCCTATCCGTCGCATCCGCATCGCTTTCCCAGGAGCCCGCGCGAGCCGCTTCCCCCGATCCGCATTACTGCGATTCGCAGGGCCGCTGCAGCGATCACTACGTGGCTTTCGGGTTCGTCGATCCGAGCGCGCTCGACCCCCGTCAGGAGGCGTTGCTCGCGGCGGCGGTTCCGGGCAGCTACGTCGAGTGGGCCGAGGCCAACGACTCGGAGGCGGCGACGTTCCTTTCCGTCTCTCGCGCGCTCCTGATCATGCAGGTCAAGGTGGGGAAGAACGCCTGGGTCCCGTTCCTCGATCTCGTGAAGGGCGTGAACCGCTTCGGCAGCGACCGCCTCTACGCCGCGCTCGACAAGGCGCTTTTCGACAAGTGGCGCGGCGAGTTCAAGGGCGAGTTCAAGATCCGCAAGGCCAACGGCAAGACCGAGAGCGGCAAGTTCAAGTTCGCGTCCGGGACGTCGGGCGGCGGCTCGCTGCACGCCGGATACGACATCCAGGCCTCGACCAGCGTGAAGGACGTTCCGCGCATCCAGATCAATTACCGCTTCTCCGACGGCGAGGCCGACATCGACCTCGACGGCTACGCGCCCTGGAAGTGGGGGGTCATCCCGAACCCCAACCACCTCACGTACGCGAACTCAGACGTTCGCCAGTGGTTCGATAGCTTCGTGAAGAAATTCGGCGATCCAGGATTCCGAGTTCGTCCTCACTGATGACGCCGGCCTTGAGCCAGAGCCACGCGGCCGCGGGTAGCGCGGCATGCGGGACGCGGCACAGGGCCTCGACGGACCAGTAGACGACGCTCGAGAGGTCGCCTCCGAGCGCGATCTGGTGCACGGGGCGCGCGAGCGCCGTGAGCAGGCCCCAGACCGCGGCGTACAGCAGGGCCGGGCGTGCCGCGGCGGGAACGAAGATCGCGACGGCCACGATCATGTCCATCACGCCCGCGGCGCGAAGCGCGACCCGCGCGTGCGGCTCGGACAGCCCCAGGATGCTCATCGTCATGTCGATGAAGTTCCCTGGCATCGGGTGGTATCCGATGGCGTAGAGCCCGTGGCCGAAGAAGGTGAACGCCACCGCGAGCTGCAGCAGAGGGAAGACCCGGGCCGCCCGCACGGCGGGCGAGCAGGCCAGGAAAAGAAGGACGGGAGCGGTCACCTGCGCCGCGTACTCGACGAGCATCGCGAGCTGGTAGCCCGACTCCTTATAGAGGAGCAGCGAGACGACGAGCAGGATGCCCGAGCCCGTGAGCAGGAGCGATGGGGCGCGCCTGCGCGCGATCACGGCGGCCGCCGAGGCCAGGAGCAGCACGGCGCCGATCGAGCGCATCAGGAACTGGATGGACTGGTCGACGGCGCCGCTGGTCGCGTAATCCTTCCAGCTCATGCCGAGAAGCGCCCGGACCCAGCCGCTCGAGAGGTTCTCGCTCCAGAGA
>CAYZKI010000302.1:2752-4161 GCA_964478745.1 uncultured Bacteriovoracaceae bacterium | reverse complement strand
CTGGGAGGCGGAAGGCAGAAGGCGGAGGTCGCCGTCGCCCGCAAGCGAGCGGAATGAGGAGGCCGGCGCGCTCCAGGCGTTTGCGCCCGAGGCCGTCGAGCTCGCGCCGTCCCGGACGACGATCCGATGCGTGGAGAAGTTGTTCGTGATCGCGCCGCCGACGGTGTTGCCGAAACGGAGGTCCACTCCGGCGAACAGGCCGCCCGTGCTGACGATCGTGTTGTGGTAAACCCGCGCGTCGCAGGCGTCCTCGAGGCCGATGCCGACATCGAAGCCCGATCCGCTCGAGAGCAGGCCGGGGTCGTTGGCGAAGATGGAGTTGTTGGCGACGAGCCCGCCGTAGTGCCCGGCGTTCCGCCTTCCACCGCAGGGCGAGTCGCCGTAGTTGCGGCGCGAGTTGGCGGCCGGGTCGTAGGGACCCAGGCCGAAGCCCACTCCGCGCGCGCAGTTGACGATCCGGTTGTTCAGGACCTGGGTGTCGCGGCCGCCCGTCCAGAAATGGACGGCATGCTCGCTGAGCCCGGAGGCGCACCAGAAGCCCTTGATCGTGTTGTTCGCGATCACCCAGCCCTTCGCGTAGTGAGCGTCGATCCCTCCGGTGTAGCAGCCTCCTCCATAGCGCCCCTCGACCCAGGGCCGCGCCGTGGCGGTGAGCTCGATCCGGGAGCACGAGATCTCGCCGTCGTCCGGATAGGCGGCGACGGCCGGGTTCGCGTTGATCTTCACGGCCTGCTCGCCCGGATCGAGGATGTTGACGCCGATGATCCGCGTGCCGGTGATCGTCGATCCGTTCGGGTAGACGTGGATCACGTGATCGCGCGCGTTCCTCAGCGTCACGTCGATGATGGAGACGTCGGACGCGAAGATGCGGACCAGCTCGTCCACGCGGGTGTCGTTGGACCCGCCTGAGAAGCCGTTCAGGCCGTTGATGACGACGCCGTTCGGGTTCGGCGCTCCTCCGCTCTGGGAGCGGGCGGACCGGAGCACCACGTCGCTGCGACCGAAGCTCAGGCTCGAAGCGACGTTGTAGGTCCCGTCCGCGAGGGCGATGACCGATCCGGACGCCGCGTTCTGGACGATGGAGGGAAGGGACGCGGCCTGCGACGGACTGACGGAGATCACGGTTCCCGGGCTCGGAGGAACGGGCGCGCAGCGGCTTGCGCCGGCCGCCGGAAGGGTCGTCGTCGTGGTCGACGCGGGGACGGTGCTCGTGGACGTCGAGGCCGAAGTCGATGTCGTTGTCGTCGTCGACGTGGACGTCGACGTCGTGGTCGTCGTGGTCGTCGTGGGAAGCGGCTCGAGGTTCGCGAGCTGGGAGCTCCGGGTGATCCGCAGCCCGTCGGAGCAGCCGAAGACGCCGAATGCCAGGGCGGCGACCGCCGTGCGGGCGCTAGCGGATATGCCAGGAG
>CAYZKI010000302.1:0-2742 GCA_964478745.1 uncultured Bacteriovoracaceae bacterium | reverse complement strand
TCTCATTTACCCCGCGCTTTCCCCGATAAGTACGTTGAACCCCGATTTTCCCACGAGGAACGGCGGGTCGGCAGCTGTGTCCGGAAAGACCTGTTTTCAGGGTCCGGAAGTGTAAGGACCTTAGGCAGCGGATGGGGCCGGCACCGGGATAAAATGGAGCTTTCGCCGCCGGGCCACGGCTCGGTCATTGCTTCATATCTTCGCGGATAGGGGTATTGGGTTGGGTATCTTCGTGTCTCCAAGGTCGCGGGAGCCGCGGGTCATCGCCTTGACGGCTTTGGTCCTGGTCGCCTGCATGTCCCTCATCATCTCGGGCTGCGATTCCCGGAACACCGGCCGCACGATCCGGCGCTCGAAGCGCCCGGACACGTACCGGCCCGCGCTGCCGGGCGTGAGCGAGGGGCTCGCGGCCGTAGCGTGCACCGATACCGGAGGCCCGGGAACGCCCTCGATTCGGCCCTTGAGCAACTCCGAGTACCTGAACGCGGTCTCGGACCTGATCGGCGACACGGCTCCGCGCTCCTCGATCGCCATGTGGAATCCGACTCCGACCGCGTTCGGATTCGAAGGGCTCGCCTGGGCCGCGTTCGATCGCAAGATGGCGGAGGACCGGGTCGGCTCCGCGGAGATCCTGGCCGAGCTCGCTCTCGGCTCGTCGCGGGTCATGCGCTGCGTGCCGACCCCCGGCGGGGATCCGTGGAACGAGTGCGCGGGGCCGATCGTCCTCGGCTTCGCGGAACGGGCCTATCGCAGGCCGCTGACCCCGCCTCAGATCGCGCTGCTCAAAGGGGTCTTCGACGCCGAGTTCGCGCGCAACCAGGCGCGCATCGCGCGTACTGCCCCGGTAGGCGCGCATGATACCTCCTCGAATCTCCTCGTCTCGGGCTGGGCCGTGGATCCGAGCTGGCAGGAGCGCCCCGTGGAGATCCACTTTTACGTCGACGGCCCCGCGGGCGGGGGGGGCGTCTTCGCCGGGGCGGCCATCGCCGATCAGCCGCGAGCCGACGTCAACGCGGCCACCGGATACGTCGGCAACCACGGTTTCCTGTACAGGCTGCCGGATCGCTTCGCCGACGGGCTGCCTCATACGGTTTACGCTCACGCGATCGGCGGCGGGACGAACCCCGTGCTTCCGCCGTCGCTGATCGTCTCGAGGAACTTCCAGTCTTCGGTGCCGTCGACGGCCACGCCGGTTTCGACCTACCGCCCGATTTGGTTCACCGAGGGAGTGCGGCTGGCGCTGACGACGGTCCTGGCGTCGCCGAACTTCCTTTTCAAGTTCGAGCTTCCGAGCCCGGGGCTCGCCATACGGCCGCTCGACGACTTCGAGCTCGCCTCGCGGCTCTCCTTCTTCATCCTGGGCTCGATTCCCGATGACGAGCTCCTCGCGGCCGCCCGTGCCGGGCAGCTCCGCGATCCGTCCACGCTCGCCGCGCAGGCCAACCGCCTGCTCACCCAGCACGCCGATCGCTTCACCTGGAACTTCGCGGGCCAGTGGCTGGGCTTCCGCAAGCTCGCCACGGGATCCGCCGATCCCCTCGACCAGGCCTTCGCGAACGAGTCGATGCTGGTCTTCCGCGAGGTGCTGCAGGCGGGCCTTCCCGTCTCCGCGCTGCTCGATCCCGGCTTCAGCTTCCTGAACCGCCAGCTCGCGAGCCACTACGGGATCGGCGGCGTCGACTCCGACGGATTCGTCAAGACGCCGGTGTCCGGTCGCGGCGGGATCACCCGGCAGGGCTCTTTCCTCAAGTCGACGTCGTCGCCGGCGAACACCAGCCCCGTGAAACGCGGCATCTGGGTACTCGAGAAGATGCTGTGCAGGCCCATGGAGGTCCCCTCGGGAGAGATCCTGGCGCAGATCGAGGCAGCCAAGCGCGGCGCGGATCCCAACGCCCCGGTGCACGTGAGGCTCGAGGTCCACCGGAACAAAGCGAGCACCTGCTTCAACTGCCACAAGGTCATGGACCCGATCGGCCTCAGCCTCGAGAACTACGATTCCCTCGGGCGCTGGAGAGCGAGCTACTCCGACGGCAAGCCCGTCGTGGCCGATGGCGAGATCGACGGCGCGGCTTTCTCGGGTCCCGACGGGATGGTAAGCTTCCTGAAGAGCCGCCCTGACTTCAACTACTGCGTGGCCGAGAAGCTCGCGACCTTCGCCTTTTCGCACGGGATTTCGGAAGCGGACAAATGCGGGATCTGGAAGATCGCCCATGCCGCTCCGGGAAGCTCGGAGCCCGCGACGATCCGGGATCTCGTCCTCCGGATCGTCACGAGCGACCGCTTCCTGAGCGTCAGGCACGGAAGCGGGAACGGGAGCTGAGCATGAAGAAGGTCAACCGCCGCCAGGCGCTTCAATGGATGGGTTTCACGCTGGCTCTCCCGATGCTGGAGGCGACCCTGGGAGAGCTCGCGTTCGCGGCCGCGGCGCGCCGGCGCCGTTTCATCGGGGTCTACTTCCCGAACGGCGCCTACATGCCCGGCGGGGCCAACGGAAACTGGGTCTACGGCCCCTGGAGCTACCGCAACGGCGCCGCGAACGTGTCGGTGCCCGAGGGCGCGCTCTCGCCCCTGGAGGCCGCCGGCCATCGGGGCAACATCATGGTGCTTCGAGGGATCATCAACGGGGGAGTCGGAAGGCCGGGCCAGGACCAGCACTTCGACGGCACGGCCGGCTTCCTTTCCTGCGGCACCCCGGTCGTGGGCGATCCGACCGTCGCCCAGTGCGCGCGCTCCTTCGATCAC
>CAYZKI010000301.1:3171-4168 GCA_964478745.1 uncultured Bacteriovoracaceae bacterium | reverse complement strand
CATGTTGTCGCGCAGATAGTCGAAGCCGAACTCGTTGTTCGTGCCGTAGGTGATGTCGGCGCCGTAGTTGCGCTTGCGTTGCGCGTCGGTCAGGCCGTGGACGATGATGCCGGTCTGGAGGCCCAGGAAGCCGTGGATCTGCCCCATGTCGCGCGAGTCGCGGCGGGCCAGGTAGTCGTTCACCGTGACGACGTGGACGCCCTTGCCTTCGAGGGCATTGAGGTAGCAGGGGAGGGTCGCGCAGAGCGTCTTTCCTTCACCGGTCCTCATCTCGGCGATGCGGCCGCGATGGAGGGTGATGCCGCCGATCAGCTGGACGTCATAGTGGCGCTGGCCGAACACGCGCCAGGCCGCCTCGCGGGCGACGGCGAAGGCTTCGGGCAGGACCGAGTCGAGCGATTCGCCGTTGGCGATGCGCTGCTTGAACTCGGCCGTCTTGGCCTGGAGCTCGGGGTTGGCCAGGGCCTTGATCTTCGGCTCGAGCTCGTTGATGCGGTTCACGATCGGGTAGATCGTCTTGAGCTCGCGTTCGTTCTGCGTTCCGAAAACTTTTTTCGCGAAAGTCTGGATGCCAAGCATAAGTATGGGGGTGCCGCGGCACGGCCGAGGCGTTCTTTATAGAAGGCCGTTGTATCAGTCTTCTAGGACGTAAGAAAGCGGATCAACAGGGGTTCCGTTGACCCGGACTTCGTAATGCAGGTGGGGACCGGTCGAGCGACCGCTGTTGCCGAGAAGGGCCACTGTCTCGCCGCGGGCCACCTTCTGGCCCTTGGAAACCAGCATCTTCCGCGTGTGCGCGTACCAGGTTTCCAGCCCGTAGCCGTGATCCAGGATCACCGTCTGGCCGTAGCCCGCTTTGGTGTTGGCGAAGATCACGACGCCGTCGGCGGTCGCTTTGATCGGCGTGCCCGGATAGTTCGCGATATCGAGGCCTTCGTGCATCTTGACGCGGTCGTTAAACGGGGACTTCCGGACGCCGAAGCCTGAGGTGAAATAC
>CAYZKI010000301.1:0-3161 GCA_964478745.1 uncultured Bacteriovoracaceae bacterium | reverse complement strand
GTGAAATACCCGACCGCGGGCTTCCGCGTCGGAAGGGCGGCCAGGAACGACTTCTGGTCGGCGAGCAGTTCGTACTGGTCCTGGAGCATCTGCTCGATCTCGAACGCCGAGCTGCTGAGCGTCTGGAAGCGGAAGTCGAGCTCCTCGTACTCGCGGCGGAGCAGGATGTCCTCCGGGTCGCGCGAGTCGCTCGCGCTCGAAGTCGTGATCTGGTCCGAGGTCAGCTTGGGCGCGGCGACGGGCGCCGACGCGGGCGCCGTGTCGCCGTCCGAGGCGGCCGCGCTCTCGCTCGCAGGGGGCGTGACCGGCTGGACCGTGCCGATGTTCGTCGCGGCGTCCGGCAGCTTCTCGTTCAGCGTCTGGAACTGGCGGCCTTCGATGTTGGTAATGACCTTCAGGCGGGTCGCGAACGTCTTGATGCGGTCGAGCGTGCTCTCGGCGGTGGTGAGCTTGTTCTGGAAGACCTGCACCTGTTGTTTCAGGCGCCGGTTCTCCATCTTGAGGTTCTTGTTCTGGTCGATCTGGCCCATGACCTGCCAGTAGTCCGAGAGCATCACGATGCTGATCAGGAAGACGAACGCGAGGCCCACGGCCGTGCCCCGCAGAAGCCAGCTCGGCACGACGATCTTGCGCACCTGAGCGGTTTTCTCAGGGACGATCATGATGGTGTAATAACGGTTTCTCATATCAGTCCGCCACGGCTTCGATCAGGACTGCACTGATATTATCATCACCGCCGTTCGAGTTGGCACCCTGGATCAGCTCGATGACCGCTTTCTTGATGTCGTGCCCGTCAAAGAAATGTCCGCTGAGCGCCTCGAGGATCTGCGTGTCTTCGAGCAGTCCCGAGAGCCCGTCGGAGCAGACCAGGAACAGGTCGCCCGGCGCCACGTTCATCTCGTAGACCTCGACGTTCACCTCGGCCTCGAACCCCACCGAGCGCGTGATCACGTTGCGCAGCCGGTCGGTGCGCGCCTCCGCGCGCGTGATGAGCCCCGCGCGCAGCTTCTCGGCGACGAGCGAGTGGTCGCGCGTGGCCTGCCAGATCGCTCCCTTGCGGATGAAGTAGCATCGGCTGTCGCCGACGTGGCCGATGGTCAGGCGGTCGCCCTTGAAAAGCAGCGCCGTGGTCGTCGTCCCCATGCCTCTCAGCTGCGGTTGCTGGATCGCGCGCTCGAAGATGGAGCGGTTCGCCGTGCGGATCGCCTCGCTCACCACGGCGCGCGGGTTCCAGTCGGGAAGGGCCATCGACTTCTCGACGACCTCCGGGATCACTTTGACGGAGATGGCGCTCGCGATCTCGCCGCCGCGATGGCCGCCCATGCCGTCGGCCACGATGAACAGGCCGAGCTGCGGATAGGAGGCGACGCTGTCCTGGTTCTGGGACCGCTTGCGGCCGACATCGGTTGCGGCAAAGGCTTCATAGCGCATGGACTTAAGTGTCCATTCTCAGTGAGATTCGCGGGCGCGCCTAGCGAAAAATCGGGCTGTTCGCAGGTGAAAACGCTTTGTGACGCTGTGCGTTGTTTTGTGTAGTGCGGAGTCCTGTCCCCGCGGTAGAAGCCGGTTCAAGGAGTTCTCGCATGAAAAAGATTCTTGTCGCGGCCATGGCCCTTTCCGCAGTGTCGAGCGCGGCGCTTGCCGAACAGGGCAATCCGCCGCTCGCGCCCTCGTTCACCGAGGCGCGTTGCGAGACCCTCGACGGAAAGTACGAAGCCAGCGTTACGCTCACCCCTCAGACCGGTGTCCGCCACGGGCGCGTCTTCGGTCCCTTCGGCTCGAGCCAGCCGGTGGCCGTCAAGCGGACCAACGAGCGCGGCGCGTCCGGCGGGCGCAAAACCCCGCGCGTCTACAAGGGCCGTGGATTCAGCCTTTCCATCTCCATCAGCGATCTTCCGATCGCTCCGGGCGGGCTCGATCACGAGGGACGCCTGAGCGCGGATCTCGGCCGCGCTGGCCGCATCTCCGAGCGGGTCAACTGCGCGATCAACACGATCAACTGATCGCGCTCAGACGCCGCTGACGGAGAGCTCGCTCACGCGGAACGACGGGGCTCCGGTCGTTCCGAAGAAACGAAGATCGCTCCCGACATCCGTCACCCGGCGCAGGATCTCGAGCACGTTGCCCGCGACCGCGAAGCCGCGCACCGGGCGCGTGAGCCTGCCGTTCTCGATCAGGATGCCCGAGGCGCCGAGCGAAAAGTCGCCGGTCACGGGGTTCGCGGTGTGCACGCCCATCAGATCGGTGATCAGGATTCCCTTGGTGATGCCGTCGAGCAGCTGCGCATCGGACTTCTTGCCCGCCTGCAGGTACAAGTTGGAGGTCGAGATCGAGGGAGGCCCCTTGATCCCGCGGCTCGCGCTTCCGGTCGGCTCCGTGCCGTTCTTGCGCGCGTAGTAGACGTCATAGAGAGCGCCCGAGACGAAGCCTCCGTCCACGAGCGTGGTGCGGGTCGAGGGGACGCCTTCGCCGTCGAACGGCGAGGTGCCCATGCCCGCGGGGTAGAGGCCGTCGTCGATGAGCGTGATGGCCTGCGAGAAGAGCTTCTCGCCCTTTTTGCCGGCGAGCATGCTGCGGCCCTTGTCGATCTCCTCGGCGGAGAAGCTCGCCGAGAGGAAGTCGACCAGGTCCGCCACAACGCTGTTCCGGAAAACGGCCGGGCACTGCATCGTGGGCGGAGCCTTCGCTCCGAGCAGCTCCGTCGCCCAGCGGGCGGCGAGCTTTCCGACCGTCGTCACGTCGAGCGACTCGAGAAACGGTGAGAAGCCGAACTCGTGCCCGACCTGGCTCTCGCCGTCCTGCTCGGACTTGCAGGTGATCGCGGCGGTGTAGAGTGTGCTCTGGTGCGAGATGTGCTCGCCGCTCGAGTCCACCAGGTGGGTCTCGAAGCGCGTTTCGCCCAGGCTTGCGGAGCGGACGCCCGTGATCCTCTTGTCCGCCGCGCGGCAGGTGGCCTCGAGGCTCTTGGCGAGCGCGATCTTCTCGGCGACCGGGAGGGTCAGGCCCCTGGAGTCATAGTGGTCGACCGACGGGTAGACGGATTGCCCGAAGCTGTGGAAGCCCACGAACTCGTCGGCGGGCATGTAGGCCGCCATTTCGTTGGCGGCGTCGATCGCGCGGTCGATCGCTTCCGGCAGGAGCGACGTGGTGAAGCTGAAGCC
>CAYZKI010000300.1:0-4218 GCA_964478745.1 uncultured Bacteriovoracaceae bacterium | reverse complement strand
GCAACGACGTGCGGATTCCCGCGTCGACCGGCACGCTCTTCTCGCTGAGCGAGCTCGCGAGCGGCCCTTCGGCGGCCTTCCGAGTCTACGCCGGTTACCGTCTCGCGGAGCGCCACGAGCTTCGCGCGCTTTACGCGCCGTTCAGCGTCGAAGTGGCCGGGCGCCTGCCGAACGCGGTTTCCTTCCAGGAGCAGACCTTCAACGCGGGCCAGGAGGTCGTCGGCACCTACAAGTTCAACTCGTACCGGCTCACCTACCGTTACGGTCTCGTCCGTGACGAGGGCTTCACCTTAGATCTGGGATTCACCGCGAAGATCCGCGACGCGGAGATCGGCCTCTCCCAGAGCGGCACCTCGCGGAGCAGGACCGATGTCGGCTTCGTGCCGCTCATCCACCTGAGCGCGACCTACGAGCTTTCGGAGAGCTGGTCCGCTCTCTTCGACTTCGACGGCCTGTGGTCGCCGTACGGGCGCGCCGAAGACCTGGCCCTTTTCGCGGCGTACCAGGCGTCGGACGATTGGCAGATCCTCGGCGGATACCGCATGGTCGAGGGTGGCTCGGACGGGAGCCGGGGCGAGGTCTACACTTTCGCGTGGCTCCATTCGGCGACCTTGGGCGCGCGCGTCCGATTCTGAGCGCGACGGGCCACGGGCCGCGGGCCAGGCGCTTGCATGAGCGCTTGAATAAGGTGCAGTCCTGCTGCAACTTTATCCTATGACCAAAAAATTCGCGTACTCCCTGATGACCGCAGCGGCGCTGGTCCTGGTCAGCGCACCCTTCGTGAACTCCCAAACGTCCGAGAAGCTCCCCGACGGCCCGAAGTACAAGTGGCCCGGAAAGCCTCCGATCCCGAAGGACAACCCCATGAGCGCGGCGAAGATCGAGCTCGGAAAGAAGCTCTACTTCGATGCCCGCCTCTCGAAGTCGAACAAGATCTCGTGCAACTCCTGCCACAACGTGATGAAAGCCGGCGACGACGGGCTGCCCCGCTCCCCGGGCCATGACGGCACGCTCGGCGGCCGCAACTCGCCCACGGTCTTCAACTCCGCCTACTGGTCCGTGCAGTTCTGGGACGGCCGCGCGCCCTCGCTCGAGGAGCAGGCCAAGGGCCCGCTCGTGAACCCGATCGAGATGGGCACGGTCGAGACGACGTCGTGGTCGACATCGTCTCGACCGTGCCCGCCTACGTGAAGGAGTTCGAGAAGGTGTTCGGCCCCGGCAAGGTCACGATCGACAAGCTCGCCAAGGCCATCGCCGCCTACGAGCGCACGCTCATCACGCCCAACAGCCCGTATGACCGGTTCGTCGCGGGCAAGAAGGACGCGCTCAGCCCGGCGGCGAAGCGCGGCTGGAGCAAGTTCGGCCAGGTCGGATGCGTCACCTGCCACAGCGGTCCGATGTTCAACGGCCCGACGATGGCGATGGGAACCGGCTTCTACCAGAAGTTCCCGCTCATCCCTGACGCCGAGATCGAGGCGAAGTACAAGCTGAGCGAGGACATCGGCAGGGCGGCCGAGACGAAGAACGACGCCGAGAAGAACATCTGGCGCGTCCCGAGCCTGAGGAACGTCGCGATCACCGCGCCGTATTTCCATACGGGCAGCGTGCCGACGCTCGAGGAGGCGGTCCGCGTGATGGCGAAGGTCCAGCTCGGAAAGACGCTGAGCCAGGAAGACACCTCCGACATCGTCGAGTTCCTCAAGTCGCTGACGGGGCAGGCCCCGAAGCAGACGGAGCCCGTCCTGCCTCCGAACCCTCCGAAATCCTGACGCTATCTGCCGCCTTGAAATGCGCCCGGGAAATGGGCCATAATCAAGGCGGCAGCTTCAGCCTGCCGGATCATGAAAGTCTAACTCTGCCTCAAATCCCAGAACTTCAATCGTGAACGCGCGAGCCCGTCCGGGCTCGCGGGCGGAGTTTCCTCATGTCATTGCTGTCCTTGAGCTCCCTGGAGCTCATCCTCCCTGATGGGCGCGCGCTCTTCAGGAATCTTGACCTGATCCTTCCCCCGGGGAAGCACGGGTTGGTCGGGCCGAACGGAATCGGCAAGAGCATGCTCGCGAGACTGATCACGCGGGAGCTCGAGCCGAGCTCCGGCCGGGTGATGACCGCGTGCGCGCCGGATCTGGTCTCCCAGGTCTCCGGGCGTCCCGACCTGCTCCTGGTCGAGTACCTCGCCGACGTCTGGGCGCTCGCCGCGCCGGGATCGGCGGGTCTTCGCGATCGCTTCCTGAAGAGGCTGGACCTCGGCCTGCGTTGCACCGAGCTCAGCCAAGGAGCGTGGATGCGGGCCCGCTTGCTCAAGGCGCTCACCCGGAGCCGGGGTTTCCTGATCCTCGACGAGCCGACGAACCATCTGGATCGGGACGGCCGGGAGGCGGTCGCGGACTTCGTCGAGAGCACATCCGACTCGCTTCTGATCATCACTCACGATCGGTCCCTGCTCGCGCGCGTGGAGAGCATCGTCGAGCTCTCCAACCGCGGGATCTCGGTTTACGGCGGGAACTGGCCGGCCTACGCGGAGCTGCGCGAACGCGAGCGCGCGGCGCTCGAGCGCGACGCCGACAGGGCCAGGAAGGAGAAGCGGATCGCCGAGCTCGAGAGGCGCAGGAAGCTCGAGACACAGGAGAGGCGCCAAAGAAGCGCGACCAGGAGCGCGGCGGATCTGGGGCTTCCGAAAATCGTCCTCGGGGCGAGGAAACGGCAGGGAGAGCGTACCGCCGCCAGGCTCGATACGCGGACGAGGATTCGGATCGCGGCGGCCGACGAAGCGGCGAGATCGGCCATCGAATCGGTGAAGTTCGACCCGTCGATCTACGCCGAGCTTCCGGCGCCCGAGATTCCCGCGTCGCGGATGGTGCTCGAGGCCGTGGACTTCAACTTCATCCTCGAACGCCCGGAGATCGGCTCCCGGGCCCTCTGGGACAGACCACTCAGCTTCCGCTTTTCCGGGCCGGCGCGGGTACGCTTGTCCGGCGCGAACGGCTCGGGAAAGACGACCTTCATCCAGGCGCTTCTGGGCAAGGACATCCGTTACGGACGACAGGTGGGTTCGCTGCGGCTCGGCCGGATCCGCGCTTCCGTGCTCGATCCGGGTGATGCCGTCCTGGACTCGCGTCTCACCGTGGTCGAGCTCTTCGCCCGCCACGCGCGCATGTCCGAGGGTAGCGCCCGGAGCATCCTGGCGCGCTTCCTGTTCCAGCGCGAAAGGGTGCACACCCCGGTCGAAGCGCTGAGCGGCGGGGAGAGAGTGCGCCTCCTGCTCGCGCTCGCGCTCGCCTCAGCCTCTCCTCCCGACCTTCTCATTTTCGACGAGCCCACCAATCACCTCGACCTTTCGGGAACCGAGTTCCTCGAGGAAGCGCTCTCCGGTTTCCCGGGAGCGCTCCTCGTGGTCACGCACGATCCGGAGTTCGCGGATCGGCTGGGTCTCGAAGACGAGATTCCGCTGCAGCCCTCCCCGCGCGCCTAAGCCGCGAGAAGCGCCTCGAGCTTGTCGAACGATCCCGTCCAGCCCTGGGTCATGCCGGCCCGCATCTTGATGAAGGCCTCGAGCTCCTCGCGGGTGGTCGCCCCATGCGGCTCCCACATCACGGTCACGCGCGTGCGGTCCGGGCCCTCGGCGGTGAGGGTGACCACGGTCAGCATCGTCTCGGGCCAGGTGGGTACCAGAGGATGGCGCGAGACATTGCCCTTCTCGTCGCAGAACTGCTGGGTGTAGACGAGGCGCCCGCTCTTCTCGAGCTCGAGGTAGCTCGCCCGTCCGTACATCTTGAGCCCGTTTCCTGACATCAGGTAGAAGGTGCTTCCTCCCGGCCGGATATCGGCCTTGAGGAACTCCATGCTCATGCCCGTGGGAGCGAGCCAGCTGGAGAAGTGCTTCGGGTTCGTCCACATCTCGTAGATCGTCTCGAGCGGCGCATCGAAGGTCCGGTTGATGACGAACTTCTCCTTTCCAGTGGACTCCTTGTCCAGGTACTCGGCCAGGCGGTCCCACGTGGAGTCGCCGTTCGCCTTCTTGATGAACTTGCGCGCCTCCTCGGCGGCCTCCGGCGTGGGGAGCGCCATGGTCATGTCCATGCGGGTCTTGCCCTTCTCTTCGCTGAACAGCACCGTCACGCGGAACAGCGGTGTCCTTTCGTCATTCCCGCCGTGGTCGTAGACCAGCTTCGAGAACTTCTCGACCTCGTGGTAAAGCGTCTTGTTGGGATAGTCGGT
>CAYZKI010000299.1:0-4231 GCA_964478745.1 uncultured Bacteriovoracaceae bacterium | reverse complement strand
GTGAATCATGTCGGGTTTGATCGAAGCATAGCGCTCACGCGGATTTCCAGTGATTCCGTAGCAGCTTGCTAACAGGGCGAGCGCGATGCGTCAATATTTGGCACCTCCCTTGCTCAATTAGGAATACCCACACGAATTCCCAGGAGGAACCCTATGAACTTTCGAAGCAGGATTTTCGGCATTTTCGAACAGGTCCGCGCCCGGATGCCGCGGATGATGGGAGGCCGGCGCGGAGACGGCGGAATCGACCAGGCCCGGACCCGGCACGACGTTCCGATCCACGACCCGACCTCGATCCGCGACCGCTCGATGAGCGGGCCCACGGACTCGCCGCTGAAGTACAAGGTCGGCGACGTGATCCGCGAGGAGCGGGGGCGCATGCGCCGGGCCGGCTGATGTGTCGCTCCTGACCGGGAGCGCCCGCTGAAATTAGCCGGTCTCTTACGTTTTCGCTCAGTCAATTCCCAGACGCCTCCGATAAATCGTCAAGAGGTGATCGTGATGACTCTGCGAGCGGTTTTGAAAAAGGGCAGCCAGGGCGCTTCCGTCGAGGAGCTCCAGGGCAAGCTGCGCGAAGCCGGCGCGAAGATCCAGGTCACCGGAGCCTTCGACGAGCCGACGCTGAGGGCCGTGCAGGAGTTCCAGAAATCCCACGGCCTCGTCGCCGACGGAGTGGTCGGCCCGAAGACCTGGACGGCGTTCGAGACGCGCGGCCAGACCGAGTTCCTCTGCGGCACCATCCGGGTCGATCTCTCGACCGTGCTCCGGATGTGCCCGGGCGCGCCCGAGGAGAACGTCCGCCAGAACCTTCCGCGCATCCTCAAGGAGCTCGATTCCCGCGCGCTCGCCAACGAGGACATGATCCGCATGGCGCTCGCCACCGTCTACGTCGAGACGGGCGAGTTCGCCCCCATCTCCGAGTTCAAGTCGAAGTACAACACCTCGCCCGGCGGCAAGCCGTTCGACCTCTATGACTCGAGGAAGGACCTGGGAAACCACGGCCCTCCGGACGGAGAGCGCTACAAAGGGCGGGGTTTCGTGCAGCTCACCGGCCGCGCCAACTACGAGCGCTACGGGCGCTCGCTCGGAGTGGACCTCATCTCCAACCCGGAGCTCGCGAACGCCCCGACCATCGCGGCCGCGATCCTCTGCGAATACCTGCGCTCGAAGGAAGAGCGCATCGGCATGGCTCTCGAGCAGGGAGACCTGACCCGCGCGCGCAAGCTCGTGAACGGCGGAACCCACGGCCTCGACCGGTTCGTCGCGTGCTTCAACGCCTGGGAGGCCAGGCCGCGGCAGGCCCGTCCGGGCCGGCGCGTCGCCTGACCGCTCAGCGGTAAGTCTTGCACCCGCCGACAGCCTGGGCGCAGACCTCGAGCTCCGTGCCCGAGTTCGTGTAGGTGCCCGACTGATGAAGCGCCGCCTGGCAGGCCACGGTGCCGAGGCCGCCGCCTTCGGCCGTG
Source organism: uncultured Bacteriovoracaceae bacterium (assembly GCA_964478745.1). Lineage (GTDB taxonomy): Bacteria > Bdellovibrionota > UBA1018 > UBA1018 > UBA1018 > CAYZKI01. Next base: position 2,768 of record CAYZKI010000299.1, on the reverse strand, counting down.
CAACCCGAAATGCTGAAAGTGCCCGAGCTCTGCTCGCCCGTGATCGTCAGCGTGCAGGTGCACGTGAGGTCGTCCAGGGTGAGCGTGTACTGGCTCGAGCCGAACTCGAGCCCGGAGAAGTCGAGCTGGCTTCCGTCGTCGGCGGTCCAGAGGCTGAAGAGCGGCTTGCCCGGAGCCGCCGTGGGGGTCGGGCTCGCGACGGGATCGACGCTTCCCTGGCTCTGGGTGCCGCCATCGGAGTTGCAGGACGGGAGCGCGAAGGCGGCCCAGGCGCAGGCGAGGGCGATCAGGCAGGTTCTGAAGTTTTTCATAACATCAGTGTAAGAATCGTCGCCCGCGCGACGCAAGCAGCCGGCAAACCGCGGCGCGCCCACTTACAAGACGTTTACACGGGTTGCTTCCGGTAACGCCAGAAGGCCGGAAGCGCGAACGCGCAGGCGATCACGCCGACCACGCAGAGTGCGCCGCCGCTCACGATAGAGAAGGCCGGCGTGCTGAGCGCCGCCATGGTCCCCGCGCGGAAATTCCCGAGAAGAGGGCCGCTCATGTAGCTGATCATCTCGATCCCGGCCAGCCGGCCGCGCATCTCGTTCGGGATGGTCTCGTTCCAGATCACGCTGCGGAACAGCCCGCTCACCATGTCGGCGGCGCCCGCGAGCGCGAGGAAGAACACCGCGCCCCACAGCGAGGGCGCGAGGCCGAAGCCCACGATCGCCGCTCCCCAAAGAGCGGCCGCGATCACCACCGCTGCCCCGTGGCGGCTCACTTTCGACGTCCACCCGCTCAGCACCGTCACGAAGAGGCTTCCGATGGACATCGCCGAGAACAGGATTCCGGCGGCCCTGGCGCCGCCCCAGTTCTCGGCGAGCGCCGGGAAGAGCGCGGTCGGGAAGGCGAAGGTCATCGCCACGATGTCGATCGCGTAAGTGCCGATCAGCTCGGGCCGGCGGATCGCGTAGCGAAGGCCCTCGGCGATGCTCGCCAGCCCGGGCGTGGGGAGCATTCCGGCCGACGGGACGTGCTTCATCATGAGGATCGAGGCGACGGCCACCGCGAACGTGAGGAAGTCGATGAAGTAGGCGATGCGCGGCCCCGCGCTCGCGATCAGGATCCCTCCGATCGCCGGGCCCGCGATCGCGCCGGCGCTCGAGCGGAACGCGCTCAAGGCTCCGACCGCGGCGTAGTGCTCGGGCGAGACGAGCTTCTGGGTGAGGGCATCCATCGCGGGCCGGTGGAAGCCCGTGGCGGCCTGCATGATGGCGACGAGCACGAAGATCGCCCAGACGCTGGGCTGGTCCAGGCACGAGTTGAGCGCGAGGCCCAGGGCTCCGACGCACATGACGGCTTCCGATACCCAAAGAAGCTTTCGCCGGTCGAGGGCGTCGGCGTAGGAGCCTCCGATCAGCCCGAAGAGCAGGAGCGGGCCCAGCTGAACGGCGCCGAGCGCGCCGACCACGGCCGACGACTTCGTCAGCTCGTAGACCTGATAGGGCACCGCGACGTAGGAGATCATGCTCCCGAAGTAGGAAACCATCTGGCCGATGAAGAGCAGGCGGAAGTCGCGGTAACGGGTCAGCGGGGCAAGATCCAGGAGCATCGCCAATAAAGTATCATGACCCGGTGCGCGTGTCCGTCCCGACACGGGTGAGACAGGACTCTCTAGAGCTTGGACAGACAAGCGGTATAATTGATCCTTGTATGTCCCTATCCTTCTATAAGCGTAACCCAGAGGGGCTTCGGCGCCTGGTCGAGCTCCTGGAGTCTACGCCGCTTGAACGCAGGCAGAAGATGATCGATGCCGGCATCAAGGAAGACAAGCATTACACGGACCTCGCCTTGAGCCTCATGCTGAGCTTCGCGGACATCGTGAATATGCCCGACGCGGAGCTGGCGGAAGTGGCCGCGATCTCGCCTCCACGGACGCTCGCGGCCGCGATCTTCCAGCAGCCCGAGGACGTGCGAAAACGCTTTTTCCTGTGCAGCCCCGCGAAGATCCGGGGCGACCTGAAGGACTACATGACCCACGAGTTCACGCTCCGCGAGGTCGGCGGGGCCAGGCTGAAGCTCGTCGAGATCACCCGGAGCCTCGAGCGAAAAGGCCTCATCCAGACCAAGCGCATCGCGACCTGATCCATGAAACAGAAATTCACCGCACTCGTCACTGGCGCCTCGGGAGGGATCGGCCTGGAGCTCGCGAAGCTCTTCGCCGCCGACGGGGTCAACCTCGTGCTCGTCGCGCGCTCGAAAGACAAGCTCGCGAAGATCGCTTCGGAGCTGTCCTCCAGGCATTCGGTCCAGGTCTCCGTGATAGCCGAGGACCTTTCGGTGCCCGGGGCGGCCGCGAAGGTGCGGGACGAGGCGAAGCGCCTGGGAATCACCGTCGATTACCTGGTCAACAACGCGGGCGTCGGCCTTTTCGGCCGCTTCGCCGAGACGGAGCTCAAGGACGATCTCGGCATGATGCAGCTGAATATCAGCAGCCTGGTCGAGCTCACGAAGTATTTCCTTCCCGAGATGCTCTCGCGCGGGAACGGGCGCATCCTGAACGTCGCTTCGACCGCCGCTTTCCAGCCGGGACCGCTCATGGCGATCTACTACGCGAGCAAGGCTTTCGTGCTCAGCTACTCCGAGGCTCTCGCGGAGGAGCTCGCGGGCACCGGAGTGACGGTGACGACGCTTTGTCCGGGCCCGACGGAGACGGGCTTCCAGAAGGAAGCCGGCATGGAGGGCTCGAAGCTGTTCAGCCGCTTCTCGGTGGCGGGCGCGGA
>CAYZKI010000298.1:1258-4232 GCA_964478745.1 uncultured Bacteriovoracaceae bacterium | reverse complement strand
GAAGTCGGAATCGAGCCGGGTGAGCGAGCCGAAAAGGAGCGCGCCCAGCTGCTGCCCCACGGAGTCGAGCGCGTTCCTCGGGTTCAGCGAGATGGGCGGCGAGTAGAGGAGAACCGTCAAAATTTTGTCTTCGTCGCGGCCGCTCGAGCACGAGCCCGCGAGCGTCGGCGCGAATACACAAAGAAGGAAGAAAAACGTGCGCCTGGCTGCTTTACCCGAGCGCGACGGATGTCTACCATGTTGAAGCGTGGTGAGATCTCTCCGGAACCTTTGCATCCCCGTTGCCCTGGCTTTCGTGCTGGGCGCCCCCGCGGCCGCGATCGCCGGCGCCGACCTCCAGATCGCGCCGACCGAGAGCTCCCTGAGCAGTATGCCACGCGAGGGCCTGCCCGTGGACTTCCGTCTGCGGAAAAACGTCGAGTTCTGGATCGGCATCTACTCCAAGTTCGACAGCAGCCAGGGCGTCCTCCACGACGCCAAGCACGTCGACAAGATTTACGAGGTCGTCGATCTGAAACGGGGAAGCATCCGCGAGGCCAAGCGCCGCTGGCGCGACGTGCTCCTCTCGCTTCATCGCAAGACGACGAGCCCCCACGGGGGCCCCCTGGAGCCGCTCTCCGAAGACGAGAAGAGGATCCAGCTCCTGTTCGCCGACGTCGACGAGCCCGACAAGTTCCTGGCCGCCGCCCATCGGCGCAGGCTCAGGCTCCAGCACGGCCAGCGCGACAAGTTCCGCGCGGGCCTCATCCAGTCGGGGCGCTACCTTCCGGCCATGGAGAAGATCTTCCAGGACGCGGGCCTTCCCCCCGAGCTCACGCGCCTCCCGTTCGTCGAGAGCAGCTTCAACACCCGGGCGCGCTCGAAGGTCGGAGCGAGCGGCATCTGGCAGTTCATGCGCTCGACGGGAAGGCTTTTCCTCACCAGCAGCTCCGCGGTGGACGAGCGCAACGGCCCGATCCGCGCCGCCGAGGCCGCGGCGAAGCTGCTCAAGCTGAACTACGACTCGCTCCAGTCCTGGCCGCTCGCGATCACCGCCTACAACCACGGGCGCAAGGGCATGATGAGGGCCGTCCGCAAGGTGGGCACCGAGAACCTGGGCGAGATCGTCACGAGCTTCCGGAGCCGGAGCTTCGGCTTCGCAAGCGGCAACTTCTACACCGAGCTCCTGGCGGCCATCGAGGTCGAGCGCGACTCCGAGAAGTACTTCCCGGGGCTGACCCGCGACCCGCCCCTCCAGTACTACGAGGCCAGGATCCCGGATTCCATCAGCCTCAAGACGCTCTCCCGCTTCCTGAAGCTCGACTCCCGGAAGATCCTCGAGCTGAACCCGGGCCTCTCGCCCTCCGTGCTCTCGGGCAAAAAGCCCCTTCCCGCGGGCTATGCCCTGAGGCTTCCCCATGAGGGAGAGCTCGATAAGGAGGCCTCGGCGCGGGTATTCCTGACCGGGTACGCGAAAATTCCCGCGGCTTTCAAACTGCGCGCGCAGCGCTCCTATGGTAGGAAGCTCACGGGTGGCGAGGAGCCAGCCAGCCAACCGGAGCGTTAGTTCATGTTCATTATCGGAATCGCGGGAGGATCTGGGTCGGGCAAGACCACCTTCGCGCGAAAGATCATCGATCGCGCCGCCAATCCGGCGGTCGCCCTGCTTCACCAGGATTCCTATTACATGCCCACGCCGCCCCCCCACCTCAGGGTCCACGGCGAGCCGAACTTCGACCACCCGGAGGCTTTCGACTGGGAGCTGCTGCGCGAGCACCTGGCGGCCCTCCGCGCGGGCAGGTCGGTCGCGGTACCCGTGTACGACTACAAGGAAAGCCGGCGGACCGAGGAAACCACCCTGGTCGGTCCCTGCTCGACCGTCATCCTGGAGGGCATCTTCGCGCTCTGGGACGAGCGGGTGCGCGACCTTTTCGACCTGAGCATCTATCTGAACGTCGAAGCGGACATCCGATTCATCCGCCGCCTGCACCGCGACGTGCGCGAGCGCGGCCGCACGCTCGACGGCATCATCCGGCAGTACTACGACACGGTACGGCCGATGCACCACGGCTTCCTGGAGCCGACCCGGCAGTACGCCGATCTGATCGTGGGGGAAGAGACGGATATTGCTGCCGACGTGGTGGCCTCACGCGTGATACAGGTGGTCCGTGACCTCGAACTCTGAGAATTCCGGCTTGCTGCCCAGTGAAGTGCCGCCTTTGGAAAAGGGCGTGCTGCGCGTCCTGCCGCTCGGGGGCCTGGGCGAGATCGGCATGAACTGCATGATCCTCGAGTACGGCGACGAGATCGTCGTCATCGACTGCGGGCTGATCTTCACCGATCTGGACCACTTCGGCGTCGAGTTCGGGATCCCGGATTTCACCTACCTGCGCGAGCGCAAGGACAAGGTGAAGGCGTTCTACATCACGCACGGCCACGAGGACCACGTCGGCGCGCTCCCGCTGGCTCTCAAGGCGGGAATCAAGGCACCGGTCTACGCCTCGCCTTTCACCTCGCTCCTGATCCGCGAGCGGCTGAAGGAGTACGGCCTCGAGTGCGACCTGCGCACCTTCAAGCCGGGCGAGAGGATCGGCGGCGGGCACTTCCCGGCGCAGACCGTGTCGGTGAACCACAGCATCGTCGACTCGGCCGCGCTGATCATCGACACGCCGGTCGGCAAGATCATCCATACCGGCGACTTCAAGATGGACCCCACGCCGTTCATCGGCAAGATGATCGACCTCGACGCCTTCCGCAAAGCGGGCGACGAGGGCGTGCTGCTGCTCATGTCCGACTCGACGAACGTCGAGCGCCACGAGCACAGCATGAGCGAAAGCATCATCATGCAGAAGTTCGAGCAGCTGTTCGCGGCCGCCGAGGGCCTCACCATCGTCTCGATGTTCGCCTCGAACGTCGCGCGCATGGGGCAGGTCCTGACGCTCGCCCAGAAGATGGGCAAAAAAGTGGCGCTCGCCGGCCGCACGATGGACCAGAA
>CAYZKI010000298.1:0-1248 GCA_964478745.1 uncultured Bacteriovoracaceae bacterium | reverse complement strand
AACGTGCGCCTCGGCTCGGAGCTCGGTTACCTCAAGGGTGTCGAGTCCATCCTGATCGGCCTCGACGACATCGACCGCTATCCGCGCAACCAGGTGATCGTGCTTTCGACCGGCAGCCAGGGCGAGCACCGCTCGGCGCTGATCCGCATCGCCAACGGTGAGCACGGCCAGATCAAGCTCGAAGAGGGTGACCTCGTGCTCATGAGCTCGAAGTTCATCCCGGGCAACGAGAAGGCCATCGGCCGGATGATCAACAACCTCTTCAAGCAGGGCGCCGAGGTCCTCTACGAGGCCGTGCACGACATCCACACTTCGGGCCACGCCACGCGCCCGGAGCTCAAGCAGATGCTCGAGATCTGCCGCCCGAAGTTCTTCATCCCCATCCACGGCGAGTACCGCCACCTGGTGCATCACGCCGATCTCGGCGACGAGGCCGGCGTCGCCGAAGGCAACGTCCTCATCGCCCAGAACGGCGACATCATCGAGATGACGAAGGACACCTGCGAGATCGTCGACAACCTCGAGGACACCCGCGTGCTCGTGGAAGGCCGCGAAGGCGGCGACATCTCGCGCCTGATCCTCAAGGAGCGCAGGCAGCTCGGCGAAAAGGGCGTCGTCTTCACGCTTGCCGTCCGCAACGCCGAAAGCCGCCGCATCATCTCGGGCCCCGAGGTCATCACCAAGGGCCTGGCCAGCGAGGAAACCGAGGCCAAGCTCCTCGCCGACGCGAAGAAGATCGCCAAGCGCGCCATCGACGAGTACGACCGCGAGCTCGGGGAGCGCGCGATGGAGATGGATCTACAAGAGTCGATCCGGATCGAGCTGCGCCGCTACTTCAATCAGGTGCTGGGCAAGAAGCCCACGGTCATCCCGATCATCCTCGATATCTAGGAATACCCGGGACCGGGCGGATCAGTGCCCGCCGAGAGACGACGTTCCGGGAAGATCGATCGGCTCGGGGCCGAAGCCGCCGCGCCCCGAAGGCGCGGGTGCGCAGGCCAGCCGCCTCGACCTGCCGGACAAGGTGCTGGGCCGTGCCGCCTTCCTGCACGACGTGGAGCTGCCGCACATGCTGCATGCGCGCGTCGCGCATCCGCCTTCGCCGGCGGCGACGTTGCTGGACGTGGACACGGCGAGCGTCGAGGCGCTGCCCGGCGTGGTGCGCGTGGTGCGCGACGGCAGCTTCCTCGCCGTGGTGGCGGAGCAGGAAACGCAGGCTGTGCGCGCGCTGCGCAAGCTCAAGGCCTG
>CAYZKI010000297.1:0-4288 GCA_964478745.1 uncultured Bacteriovoracaceae bacterium | reverse complement strand
CCGAGAAGGCGCAGCTTCGGGAGAACTACGAGCGCTGGAAGCAGCTCAGCCCCGAGCGCAAGGAAGCCATGCGCAAGCGGTTCGAGAAGTTCCGCTCCCTGAGCCCGGAGCAGCGGGAGCGCGTCGTCCGCAACTACCGCTGGTTCCGTTCGCTCTCGCCGGAGAAAAAGCAGGAAGTGCGCGAGCGCATCGGGAAGTTCCGCGCGCTCTCGCCCGAGGAGAAGTCCAAGAGGATCAAGCTTCTCAAGGAGCGCCGGGAGCAGCGCCGGAACAGGATGGAATCGATCCGCCGCCGCGACGGCTCCCGTTCGCGCGGCTCGCGCAAGTAGCGAAGGCTCGAGCAGGTCCCGTGAGATCAAGCAACCTGAGGGTCATGGCAGCGGTGCTGACGGCGGTGGGCGCGGGCCTTTTGCCGCCGGCGATCGCGCTCGCGGCGCAGAAGCCCGCGCCGAAGCCCAAGGCGGAGGCCGGCGCGGAGATCGACGGGGACGACCTTCCCGAGAAGCGCCCGAGCGAGATCGAGGGCGTCGTCATCAGCGGCACGGGATCGTATCTCTCGCTGGAGATGGCCGCGGTCGTCGGCCTGAACGCCGACTGGGCGCTCACGGGCGAGGTGGTCACCTCTTCCGCCGCGGACGCCGACCCCTCGACCGGAGTGAAGCTCGGCGCGAGCTGCCTGCTCCCGGTTCCAGTCGAGCTCAAGGCCTCCCTGATCGGGCGAAGCGAGCCCGACGGCATCGGCGCGGTCGGGATGAGCGCGGGCGCGAGGTGGGAAGTGAGCGCGCTCTGGGGCGGCCGCGCCCGCACCGTGCTCGGCCTGGACCTCGAGGGCCTGAGCTACGGCGTCCCCACCACGGTCTCTTTGAAGAAGTCCTCGGTCTCGAGCACTTCGCGCTTCGCGCAGCTCGGGGCCACTTTCCGGCTGAGGCAGGACCTGATCGCGAGAAAGCTGACCGCGAACGTTTCGTACTCGGCTTACGGCTACGGCTCGAGGGCCACCGAGCTCACGCGCCTGACAGGGAGACGCGTCGTCCCCCTGGGGGGCGCGTCCTCCACGCTGGCGGGCTTTCCGGGAAGCTCGCTCGTGGTCGGGGCGTTCTATCAGGTCACGCCGAGCCTGGATCTCGGAGCCAGCTACACGCGATCCGTCCCGGCCGACTCCACGATCCCGACGTCGGGGGTCGGGCTCGAGGGAGGGCTGGTCCTCTCGGATCACTGGACCGCCATCGCCGAGTTTTCCTTCATGGAAACGACGCAGGCAGGCTTAGGGTTTGTCTACGGGTGGTAAGCCCGTGTAAGCTCCCCTGGGTTTATGAAGCGGGTCGATAAGTACGCTCTCTACGAGCGCTCCGTGCAGAGTCCCGAAGTCGACGCCGTCTGGGCGCTCTCGATCTATCGCGAGCTCCACGGGCACTATCCCGTGAGCCTGCGCGAAGACTTCTGCGGCACGTTCAAGCTCTCGTGCGCCTGGGTGCAGCGGAACAGGAAGAACGTCGCCTATGCGATCGATCTCGACCCCGAGCCTCTCGCCTACGGAAGGAAGAAGCACTTCCGGAAGCTCACGCCGGCGCAGAAGAAACGCCTCAGGATCATCCGTGGCGACGTGCTCAGGACCAAGACGCCGAAGGTCGATCTGGTCGTCGTCGGGAACTTCTCGTTCAACATCCTCAAGGAGCGCTCGAAGCTGCTGCGGTACTTCCGCGCCGTGCGCAAGGGGCTCCGCCCGCGGGGAATGATCATTCTCGAGATGGCCGGCGGCCCCGGAATGATCCAGCCCATGCGCGAGAGGCGCACCGTGCGCGAGAAGGGGATGAGGCCCTTCACCTACATCTGGCACCAGCGCTCGTTCGACCCGATCACGCGCCACGCGCTTTATTCCATCCATTTCAAGTTCGAGGACGGCACGCAGGCCAGGGACGCCTTCACCTACGACTGGCGGCTCTGGACCATTCCCGAGATCCGCGACGTGCTCGCCGACGCGGGATTCGAGCAGTCGTTCGTGTACTGGGAGACCACGCACAAGGGCGAGGGCACCGGCGAGTTCGTCCGCGCCGAGGCCGGGGACAACGCCTATTCCTGGATCGCTTACGTGGTCGGGGTGGCGGGGAAGCCGCCGAAATCCGCTGCTCCTCCGAGGAAGAAGTGAGCGAGAAGGCCCGGAAGATCATCCACGTCGACATGGACGCCTTCTACGCGTCCGTCGAGCAGAGGGACCAGCCCAAGCTCCGGGGCAAGCCCGTCGTGGTCGGCGGGAAGCCCGGCGGCCGGGGCGTGGTCGCCTCGGCCTCGTACGAGGCACGCAAGTTCGGAGTCAGGTCGGCGATGAGCAGCACCCAGGCGCACAGGCTCTGCCCCCGCGCCGTGTTCGTCCGTCCCGACATCCAGAAGTACGTGAAGGTGAGCCGCGAGATCCGCGCGATCTTCCACTCGGTCACGCCTCTCGTGGAGCCGCTGTCCCTCGACGAGGCCTACCTGGACGTGACCGAGAACCTCCTGGGCGAACCGCTCGCGGGAAAGATCGCCCTGCACATCAAGAAGCGGATCCGGAAGGAGCTCGGGCTCACGGCGTCCGCCGGAGTGGGGCCGAACAAGTTCATCGCGAAGGTGGCGAGCGATCTCAAGAAGCCGGACGGGTTGGTGATCATCCCGCCCGAGAAAGCCGAGTCGTTCGTCGTGGACCTTCCCGTCGAGAGATACTGGGGCGTGGGCCCCGCCACCGCGAAGCTCCTGAACCGGAACGGCATCTATACCGGGCGCGACCTCAGGAAGAAGAGCCGGGCCGAGCTCGAGAAGATCCTGGGCCGGTTCGGGGAGTTCCTCCACGGCCTCTGCCGCGGCATCGACCACCGCGAGGTCGAGGTCGGGGGAGAGTCGAAGAGCTCGGGCACCGAGACCACCTTCGCGAAGGACATCCGCGACGTGCCCATCCTTCTCAAGATCATCGAGGAGCTGGCCGGCGACGTGAGCCGCGACCTCCGCAAAATGAACCGCCCGGGCAGGACGGTGACCTTGAAGCTTCGCTACTCGGATTTCAAGACGATCACGCGAAGCAGGACCGTGCCGGAGTTCCTGGACGACGAGCGCGAAATCGCCACGATCGCGGCGGACCTTCTCGTCAGCTCGACCGAGGCGGGAAAGAAACCGGCGCGCCTGATCGGTATCTCGGTCAGTAATCTAAGGAGCGACCAGCACCCCGAGCAGCTGGTCTTCAAGTTCAGATGAAGGCGTATCGCGAGGCGGTCCAGAAGCTGGAGTCCCTGGGCATCATGCCCGACCGGCCGCCGAGCCTCGTCCCGACGCGCGAAGGGCTCAGGGCCATGGGGTTCGAGAGCTGGGGCTTTCCGCCCGAGCGCGTGCGCATCGTCGCCGGCACGAACGGAGAAGGCAGCACGTGCGCCTGCCTCGAGGCGCTTCTGCTCTCGGCTGGAAAGCGGGTCGGGTTCTATTCTTCCCCGCACCTGGTCGAGACCACCGAGCGTTTCCGCGTCGACGGCCGCGACATCGACCCTTCCTTGTTCGTGAAGGCCGAGGCGCGCGTGATGGACGCCTGCGCGAAGGAGGGCATCCGCCTCACGCACTTCGAGGCGCTCACCCTGATGGCGGCCTGGATCTTCTGCTCGGGGGAGGCGATCGCACCGGTCGACGTGCTGCTCCTGGAAGTCGGTCTGGGCGGCCTCTGGGACTCGACCAACGCGATCCCGCACTCGACCTGCGTGATCACGCCGCTCGCGCTCGACCACGAGAACCTTCTCGGCAAGGGGATCGTGAAGGTGGCCGAGGCCAAATTCGGCGTCGTCGGCGCCGGGAACCTCGTGGTTCACGCACCGTTGCCGGAGGACGTGCTCGGGCTCGCGGCCGAGGTTCGCGCTCGGACGGCGAGCCGGTGGGTCGAGCGCGTCCCCCACGAGCCGAAGGTCGTTCCACCACGGACCCGGGCGGGGGGCGAGACCCCGGATCCCGGGTTCCGCGTGGCGACGTCCTGGGGCGAGGCGCCCCTGGCGCTGCCCGGTGTCCGGGGCGCCGAGAACGCGGCGCTCGCGCTCACCGCCTTTCACGCGCTCGGGTACGATCCGTCCGCGCACCTCGACGCGCTCGGGAGCGTGCGCTGGGCGGGACGGATGCAGCGGCTCGAGCCCGCGGATCCCTCGCTCTTTCCGTGCCCGGTTCATCTGTCGGGAGACCACAACGTACAGGGCGTCGAGAGCCTGCTCGAGCTGCTCCCGCACTTTCCGAGAGAGGCGCTTCACGTCCTGGTGTCGACCTGTCTCTTATACACATCTGACGCTGC
>CAYZKI010000296.1:0-4336 GCA_964478745.1 uncultured Bacteriovoracaceae bacterium | reverse complement strand
TGCCTGAATTGGGCTCGATGAAGGGCTCTCTTCCGATCTCGGCGAGCACGCGCGCCGCCACATCGGGCTTGACGCCGCCATTGATCCAGATCGCCTCGGACTCGCGGATCAGAAACGGCTTTTTCACGATCGTTCCGTCCGAAAGCTCCATGTCGGAGAGAGGGATGGACCCGTAGTCCCACGGGTCGCTCGCGTTCGACGCGACGGGTGTCGCGAGAGCGACAATCAGTAGAAGGCTTGGCAGGAAATTCTTCGGCATTTGGGGTTCTCCTTGTCTAGAGATCTGAATACGCTGACGCGCCTCGCGGCCGAACGCCAAGTTTCCCGCTTTTCGCGCCAACCTCGCTAGGCTGGATCGGAATGCGGGCTCGAGCGCAGCTGTCTGACGCGATCCGGGTCCTGAAGCCCCAGGATGCTCGCGATCCGGGGCCAGTCGTCTCCCAGCTGGGATACCAGGAGCGGGAGGTGGTTCCTGCGGATCCGCGCCAGGAGATCCGAGTAGGCGGATCCACACTCCTTCAGCTTCCGCTGGAGCGACCGTTCGGAGACGCCCAGCTGGCTCGCCACGCGGTAAAGCGAGAAGTCGTTGTCTCCAAGGTCGTAGATCTGGTTCTCGACGTGCGTCGTTACCCTTCTGAGCAGGGTCTTGTCGTTCTCCGTAGGCGCGACGAAAAGGCCGAAAAGCTTGATCGTCTCGCGGAGGAACACATTACGCATCAGGCTGTTCCCGGAGATGCACGGGATCGAGTTCGCGTCTCCGGCGAAGACCATCCGGTTGAACGCCTGCCCGAACTTGAGCGACAGCCGAAACTTCTCGACGAAGTACGCGCTTACCGCTGGTGAACGGAACGCGTCCCGGATGCAGATCTCGGAAACCTCCAGTCTCCGCCCGACCAGCGCGGAGAGCCGGTTGTACGAATTGACGAGATACATATCCAGAAGCACCGGCGGCATTTCGCCTGAGCCCTGATGAACGGCGTCGATCCAGAAGTGGGTCTTTCCCGAGTGGCAGTTCAGCTTCGTCGATTCATCGACCAGGCGAGAGTACCGGTCGAACATGCTCAGTGCCGTCGCGAGCGTGTCGCATGAGGCGGTGAAATAGTCGAAGAGAGGCAGTTCGCCGAACTGAGTCGCGTCGGCGATCTTGAGATGCAGCGTAGGATCTCCGGTTTCCCGCAGCAGGGTATCCATCAAAGCAAGGAAACGATCGATCGGGATTCTCTTCCGGAGATCCGGCTTGATGCCGCTCGAATCGAAGCCGTGGGCCGAAAACCAGGGGTCTGGATCGATTCCGAGTTTTCTCAGGCCCTGCGAAACGATGTAAAGAGTGTTGATCGAGGTTCTGAACTGCGGCTGAGGCTTCTGAGGTAAGGCATGCATCTGCGGTTCCGCCACTCCGCTTCCTCGCATAGTTCAGACAGAATAGGCAGCCTGGCGCGGCTCCGCGAGATGAGCGAACGCGAATCCTGGTTGCTTGCGGACTCCAGTTGACGAAGCTCAATCGGCTAGCCAACAAGGCGCGGTCAGAGCTCCGAGAACGACGAAAAGCGCCAAAAAGCCAAAGTACGGTTTCAGGCGAGGCAGCGGAGCTACTTTTCCTTCTTCGCCGCGTCCCGGATCATGATGTGCAGGCGCGCCCGGATCTGGATTCCTTTGCCCTTGGCTTTGGCGGCCTCGACGTTCGCGGCGGCTGATTCGAGCTTTTCCTTGATCGAGGAGCCGCTCATGAAGGCCTCGTCGTACTTGGCGATGTCGGCATAATGCTCGAGCTCCCAGTCTGAGACGGGATGCTTCTGCTCGGTCAGTTTTCGGATCACGGCGCTCGCGTTGCGCAGCACGGTCGCGCGCCGGGCGATCCCGACGGTCTCTCCCGCGGCGCCGTCAGTGCAGTTCTCGTCGAGGTAGAAGAGCGCGTCGACATCGAGATCCTCCGAGCGGACTTTGATCCGTTCGATCGCCTCCTCGATCTCGCCGTCGGGCAGGTACGCGCCGCCCTTCCGCTTGCAGGCCTTCTTGAGCCTCTCGAGCGTCTTCTCGCTCGGCTTCTTAAGGAAGGCCACGAGCTCCTTCGGTCCCTTCACCTTTGAGAAGTCGTCCTTCGGCTTGTCGGAATCCTTCTCTTCCTTCTTCCGCGCGGCAAACGAAGCTTCGGGGGAAACGAGAACGGCGGGGATCGCGAGGGACACCATCAAAGGAAGAACGAGCGAGAGGATAGGGGCGGGGCGCATTCCGAAAGTTTAGTTCACGAGCTTTCGGCCATCAACGAACTAACGTTCGGCCGTCTGAGAAAGCGATCGACCTTGAGCGGGCTCGAGGCCGCTTGGGCGGAGCGAAGAATCCATGCATAATGGGAACTCAGTATGCCGGGGCACGAGCTCTACCGCGGCCAGATCATCGAAGAGAGTCTGGCTGACCTCAAAGTGTTGTCTGAATTCACGTCTGAGAGCGTGCGCGTCACCAACGGGACCGGAGGCGTCTGGACGACCCACACCGTCCTCTGCCAGCGCGCGCAGCTCGATACGCTGAAGCACTTCCTGAGGCCCGGCCCTTGGTACGCGCACTTCTGGCGGCAGGACGAGGTGGTCGTGGTCTATCGCACCGCGATCTTCGAGTTCGACCGGCATGAGCCGCGAACATGGTCGTCGGCGATCGAATACGGCCTCCGCCTGGGCATTCCCGTCGAGCGTCTGATATTTCCGATCGAGGACCCGATCACCCACTAAGCGAACACCCGCTCGGCCCGTGCTTGATGTTTGACGGCGATGTGACTACTCTTTGCGTAAGAGGGTTCTCGATGCGCAAAGCCTTCGTGGTAGACACCAACGTTCTTCTCTTCGACCCCCAAGCCATCTTCAAGTTCGGAAACAACGACCTGCTGATCCCGATCGTCGTGGTCGAGGAGATCGATCGCTTCAAGCGCGATATGAGCGAGAACGGGCGCCACGCGCGCCTCTTCTCCCGGCTCATCGACGAGATGCGGGCCGACGGCGAGCTCTCGAAGGGCGTGAAGCTTCCGAACGGCGGCCTTCTTTCGGTCGAGCTGGGAAGCAATCATCCGCTCCCGGTCGATCTGCAGATGGACAAGGCGGACAACCGCATCCTGGGCCTCTGCATGGAGCTCAAGAAGGAGCAGCCCAAGCGCCCGATCGTCTTCGTCACCAAGGACATCAACCTTCGCATCAAGGCAGACGCCCTGGGCATCACGGCCGAGGATTACGAGCCGTCTTCCGTCGAGCCCGAAGAGCTCTATTCCGGTACGTCGACCGTGACGGTCGATGCGCACCTGGTCGACGAGTTCTACCAGAGCAAGAAGCTCGTCATGAAGGACGGGATGCAGGGCTTCAAGCCCAACCAGTACCTGATCCTCAAGGACTCGACGAACCCGAACCACACCGCGATGGGGCGTTACTCCAAGGAGCTCGACGCCATCGTCCCGATCTACAAGCCGGTCGAAGGCCTGTGGGGCATTTTCCCGAAGAACGCCGAGCAGGCGTTCGCGATCGACGCTCTCCTGAACGACGACATCAAGCTCGTCAGCCTGGTCGGCAAGGCCGGCACGGGCAAGACGCTGCTCGCGATCGCCGCGGGCCTGGCGAAGACCGTCGATGAGGGCGTCTATCACCGCCTCCTGGTCTCGCGCCCGGTTTTCCCGCTCGGCAAGGACATCGGCTTCCTGCCCGGCGACATCGAGGAAAAGCTCAATCCGTGGATGCAGCCCATCTACGACAACATCGACTTCCTCTTCGGTGCCACGGGCGGCGGAAAGGGAAGGCGCGGCGCGGGCCGCGGCTGCCAGGAGCTCATGAACCAGGGCCTGCTGCAGATCGAGCCGCTCACCTACATCCGCGGCCGCTCGATCCCGCAGCAATACCTGATCGTCGACGAGTCGCAGAACCTGACCCCGCACGAGATCAAGACCATCGTCACGCGCGCCGGCGACAACACGAAGATCGTGCTCACCGGCGACAGCTTCCAGATCGACAATCCGTACGTCGATTCGGCCAACACCGGCCTGGTCTATCTCGTCGAGAGGTTCAAGGACGAGGCGATCTCGGCGCACATCACCCTGAGCAAGGGCGAGCGCTCGAAGCTCTCCGAGCTCGCGTCGAACCTGCTTTGAGCCGCGCTCCCGGTTAAGGGAGGCGGACCAGGCAAACGGCGTCGATCTCTTCGGTCACCATCGTGCCGTCGTCGTCCGGGCCGGTGCCCTTGAACTTCACCTTCTGGCTGGAAGGCAGGTTCTGGAGCGTCACTTCGTAGGTGCCTGGGCCGTAGCCCGCGTAGAACTCGCCCGTGATCTTTAGGGGTTCGGGCGTGGTCGTCATGTCGAGCTTCA
>CAYZKI010000295.1:0-4349 GCA_964478745.1 uncultured Bacteriovoracaceae bacterium | reverse complement strand
TGAGCCGCGATGATCTCGGTGTTCCGGCCGGGGCGCGAGCGAAGCCCGCGAAGAATGCGCTCCTCCGTCTGCACGTCGACCGACGAGAGCGCGTCGTCGAGGACCAGGATGGAAGGCTGCTTCGCGAGCGCTCGCGCGATCGTGAGCCGCTGCTTCTGCCCGCCTGAAAGGTTCACCCCGCGCTCGCCGAGCCGCGTGCCGTACTTCCCGACCAGCCCGAGCACGTCCTCGTGAACCGACGCCATCTGGGTGGCCTGCTCGATCGAGGTGACGACCGCCGGGGCCTCGACCCAGCCCGCCGAGATGGGCATTCCAGCCAGGCCGTACGCCACGTTCTCGATGACCGTCTCGCTGAACAGGAAGACATCCTGAGAAACGTATCCCACCTGCTTGCGAAGCTCGGCCAGGTCCCACTCGTTCACGTCGACGCCGTCGACGAAGAGCATTCCCGGCGCCACCGGATAGAGGCGCGGCAGCAGCGAGAGCAGCGCGCTCTTCCCGGAGCCGATCGCTCCGACGAAAGCGACGCGCTCGCCCGCGCCGACCCTGAGCGAGATTCCCTTCAGGATGTCCTGCTCCGTTCCGGGGAAGCGGAAAGTGAGGTCGCGAAACTCGATCGCACCACGCGGGCCCTCCCCCTGCGGGCTCTTCGGCACTTCGGGCTGCGGAACGTCGGACCCGATGGCGAGCACCTCCTTCAGGCGGCCCGAGCTCGAGACGGCGCGCTGGTAGTGCGAGATCGACATCCCGATCGCGGCCATCGGCCAGACCATCTTCTGGATGTACCGCTGGAACGCGACGAACGTGCCCAGCGTCACCGCGTCAGGGCCGCCCTCGATCAGGTGCCTCCCGCCGAAATACAGCAACAGCACGAGCCCCAGGCTCATCGCGAAGTCGAGCGTCGGCCCGAAGGCCGTGTCAACGCGCGCGAGATCGAGGTTCAGCCGGATGAACTGGCGACCGAGCTCGCGCATGCGCTTCATCTGCGCGTGCTCCTTCGCGAACGCCTTCGTGACTCGGATCCCGGAGAGCGCCTCCTGCGCGAGCGCGGAAAGGCGGCCGAAGCCGTCCTGCACCTTCTCGAAGCGGTCGTGGATCTCCTTCTCGTTGCGCGCGACGATCCACGGGATGATCGGCAGCGGGACGAACGCGAGCAGCGTGAGCTCGGGCGAGAGCATGTACATGGCGACCGGCACCGTCATGAAGTAGAACATCGCGTCGGCGAACGTGAGCAGGCCCGCGCCGAGCGCCATGCGCACCGCCTCGACGTCGTTCGTCGCGAGCGACATGAGATCGCCCACCCGTCGCTTGTCGTAGAAGCTCATCGGAAGCCGGAACAGGTGATGCGAGTAGCGCCCGCGGAGATCGCGTCCCGCGAACATGCTCGAGCGGATCAGGTACATCCGCCAGCCGTAGCGGCAGACGCCCTGCGCGAGCGAGATCCCGAAGTAAAGGAGGCCCAGCTTCACGAGCTCGGAGGCGGGCGCCTTCTCCACCGCGGCATCGACCGCCCACTTGAGGATCAGCGGCGGGAGGACCTCGAGGATGTCGACCGTGACGAGCGCGAGTAGGCCCACCGCCACCCAATGGCGGTACTTCCAGAGGTACTCACGGAGGAACGAGCTATCGTCGAGAAAGCGCGACCAACGCGAGCGGATCAACGAGCTCGGGGCGACGGCTTTCCCTTCAGGGCCTGCAGGCATTCGGCGAAGTCCTTGGGGATGGGGGCTTGAACGGTGACCGTATTGTTATGGGCCGGGTGCGGGAAAGTCAAGGCAGCCGCATGGAGCAGGAGACGTGGAACCGCTGGATCTTCGCCACCGTAGGTCGTGTCGCCGAGGATCGGCATGCCGCCCTCGGACAGATGCACGCGGATCTGGTGCGTACGCCCGGTGCGGGGCTTCGCTTCGATCAGGAGAGCCGAGGGAAGCTCCTCGACCAGGCGGAAGTCGGTGATGGCCCGGTCGCCGCCCGAGCGCACGGACTGGTACCGGTTGCGGCGCGCCCGCCCTCCCCCCTTTTCGCCGGCCAGGAAGTTATCCACCTTCCAGGCGGGCGGCGGGAGCCGGGAGGGCTTACGCGCCAGGGCCAGATACGTCTTCTCGGCCAGGTGCTCGGCGAAGAGGCGCGCCACGCCCGCGTTCGCGGACAGGCGCTTCGTGAACAGGATGACGCCCGAGGTGTCGCGGTCGAGGCGGTGGTGCAGGCCGACGTACGCGCCCGGGTTCCGGTCGCGCTCGGAAAGGTAGCGCTTCACGACCGCGAAAAGATTGGCCCGCGCCTCGTCGACCGTGGGCTGCGTGGGAAGGCCCGCCGGCTTGTTCACCGCGATCAGGTCGTCGTCCTCGAACAGGATCGAATCGGGGCCCATGGTGAACGGGATGTCGACGCGCGAAGGATGGCTCTCGAAGAGCTTCTTGAGGTCGACGTACGCCTCGACGCGCGCGCCGTTGAAGACAGTCTTCGAGGCGATGCGCACGCGTTTGCCGTTCAGGTAGACGGCGCCGGCCACGACGAGCTGACGGACCTTGGCCTTCGAAAGCGGCTGGCCGAGCGGACCCGGGAGCGAGTCGGCCAGGAACTGGTCCAGGCGCTTGCCCGCGCCCTCGTCACGGACGGTGAGCTGGATCTTCCTGAGGGCTCCGCGGTTCGGAGCGGCGGGCTTGGTCACGCGGCCCGGGATACCACGCGGGTCGCTTCCATTAGTAGCGATTAAAGTCCGTCTTGGCCACGAAGGCGCGGATTTCATCGACCGTGGCGCCGCTCTTGATCGTCAGGCGGTCCGACCAGAAGGTCGAGGTGCTTCCGAACTCGACCTTGCGAAGCTTGCGGTTCGGGGTCGCGTTCGAGGCGGCCAGGATCTTCTCCTTCGTGGCGGGGTCCTCGAGCGCCGTCATGAGGCTCGCGAAGTCGCTCCGAAGGCGGCGGTACACCGAGCTGTCCCCTCGATACTTGAGGTTGTACTCGCTCACGCTCACCTCGCAACCCACGCAGTTCAGGTTCATCGCGGCCGCGAGCTCGCCAGCTTCCGTCATGAGCTTCGCTCCGATCGCCATTCGCATATCGTGCGGAGCCCCGTACTCAGGGAACTTCGGGAATTCATGAGTGCCGTTGTTCGCTTCGAGGACCTTGAGGTTCGCCGCGTACTTCTCCATCTTCTCGAGAAGATCCACGTTGAGAAGGTTCTCGGGGCTGAGCTTGCAGGACAGCGACGTGTAGGACGAGTAATACGTATCCGACGGCTTCGGGCAGCCGAATGCCGCCAGCTCATTCAGGAGTTTCTCGGTCTGTTTGACCAGCTCTTCCCGGGCGCGCTTGTCGGCGGAGAGCTTATCCTCGTGTTTCTTGAGCTCCGAGGCAATCGCGCTGCTCTGAAGCGCCAGGCGCTTCTTCTGCAGGAGGTCGCGCTGCTTTCCGTTCACCTCGCGCGTGAGCGCCGTGTCGGCGTAGCCGATCATCGTGTCGGCGTAGGTTTTCCGCTTGAGCGCGGTTTCGTAATCCGGATTGGCCGTGCAGGAGAACGAGACCTCGTAGCGCTCTTCAGCCAGGCCCTCGAAAGTCTTCAGGGTCTTGAACGAGCAGCCGACGCTCATGAGATTGAGCTCGCTCTGGTCGAAGTTCGAAAGCAGGTTCTCCAGCGACTCGGCGGGCTTCTCCTCGCCGCAGCCGACGCCGGCCAAACCCGAAACCAGAGCCACGACCACTGAACCCGCGATGAACTTCTTCCGCATAAACAGCCTCCGCAAATGCTGGGCGGTTTATAGTAAAGTTGACTAATTTGGTCAATATAATGATTCAAGCTGAAATCATTGAAGAAATCAGCTCCGTCAGCGGAGCCGCCCTCAAGACGAAGCCGAGGAATACGACCGAAGTCCCCGGTTCCACGTCCAAACCAGGATCCCGAAGAACACGCCGGTCACCGCCACGAGATGCCCGAGCGTCGTCCAGCTGAACTCCTCGAGAAGCAGCCTGGTCGGGAACGAGATCACCATCGCCATCGGGATCACGGTGGTCAGCACCCGCCGGGTCATGCCGCGGAAGATGCGATCGGGCTTCTCGGCCAGGTGGCCGAGCTCGTGCGAGATCTGCTGGAAGCCCTTCGCCGAATGCGTCCAGAAGCACGGCAGGATGGCGATGATCTGGCTGAGATACAGCATGAAAGCGCCGTTCACGAGCAGCAGCCCGTAGAGCACGAGCTTCGCCGCCGACAGCTCGGCAGGGTACTGCGCGATCGCCCAGCACAACAGGCCGATCGCGAGTATTAGATTGAGGATCGAGCTCGCCGCGAACTCGCGGAAGCTCAGGAAGAAAAGCGACGAGACCGGCCGCACCAGGTAGTAGTCGAGGTC
>CAYZKI010000294.1:3137-4393 GCA_964478745.1 uncultured Bacteriovoracaceae bacterium | reverse complement strand
GGCCGTGCTGCACGCTGAGGCTTACCGCGACCTGTTCTATGGCGAGCCGCCCGCGAGCTGGCCCATCCAGGTCTCGATCTGATGGCGATCGAGGCGGAACAGCGTAACCGCCGCGAGCTTGTCCGGAAGGATGCGGTAGCGATGGGTGAAGCCGTCTTCCGCGTCGGTCTGGAAGAAAACGGGTTGGCTTCCCAGAGTTAGAACGCCTTCGATCTTGAACTCGCCCTTCGCGTTCGTACGAACGCGCTTTGACGGCTGTCCCACCACCTCGACCCAGGCTCCGGCCATCGGGCGCGCGTCGCGCGAGGAGGCATCGAGAACCACGCCCGTCGCCGTCCGCGCGGTAGGAGTCTGCACTTCGAGGTAAGTAGTCGTCCCGGCCATGACCGGCGTGGCAAGTGCGACGGACTTGCCCGTGGCGCGCTCGACGAGATGAGTGAGGTGCATTCCCGGCGCGGCGTTGACGAGGACGAAAGTCCTCGCCAGATGCTCGCTGCCCGCCGCGATCGGCAGGTTATCGGCGCTCAGCAGGTGAATCTCGGCGCGGCCGGAGAACTCAATTGTATATCCGCAAGGAAGGCGGCCGATGATGACGCCCATACCGGTTTGAATCGGCGTCTTCAGAAGCGTTCCGAGCAGGCGGATGGAGTTGAGGGAAACCAGGGGAACGCTCGACTTCGTCGACCAGTGCAGCGTCGGCCAGGCGTTCGCGGACTTCGAGACGCGCCAACCCGTCTGCGCTTCTTCCGGGTTGGCCGATTCACGCGTGAGCTCTTCCGTGGCTCCATCAAAGACCGCGTCGGCCCAGTGGAAGGCCTGTATATAAGGATGGGTATTCCAGGCATCCGGCGTGGCGTCACAGGCCTGGGTGTTCTTCATCTGAGAGAGTGAGTATCCACCCTGGGCCTCCGAAGTCGCGACCGGCCGTGGATAGTCAAACGAGTATGAGTATCCATGGGCGCCGCCGGAGGTCGCCTGAGTCGCGGATGCAACGCGCGCGACTTCGCGTGGAGCGGTCGCTTCTACGGAATTGACGGAGGGCGACTCCTCTTCGGGGGAGGTCTCGGACTTGGCTTCTTGCGCCACCGGAAGCTGGGCCGGCTCGACCGCGAGAGCCACATTCGCCTCGAGTTCTTCAGGGCCTTCGCCCAATACTTGATCAACCATCAATTCTGCAGCACCTTTGGCGCTTTCGGGAAGTTTTTCCGCCACGTACATTACTGCTGCTTTCAGCGGTTCATTAAAGACTACCGCCG
>CAYZKI010000294.1:0-3127 GCA_964478745.1 uncultured Bacteriovoracaceae bacterium | reverse complement strand
TCGACTCTCTCAACAGGGGCTTGAGCGGCACTGACTTTATGGCCGGGTGAATATTCAACTTTCATCGAAGTCGCCTGCGCGACGGTCGCCGAGGCTTGCTCACGCGCGTCTTCGGAGATCAGGGTCGCGATCGCTCCTTCAGACGCGGGTTTTTGCGCCGGCTCCACGAAATCGTTCGCTTCCACCACCTGTGCGGGCGCGGGAGCGGGCCTGCGCTTCACCTTACGTACAGGCTTGAGCGGTACGGCCTTCATCCGGTGAGTACTCACCTTCTGAATGACGGGCTGAAGGTTCGGCTCCGGCTGCGCTTCGGCGGCGGCCTGAGTAGTCACGATCGTTTCGGTAGCGAGATACGGACTCAGGTTGAGCGCGGTTTCGAATCCGCGTTGGAATACCCCGTGGATACTCCTCATGGTCTCGAGCTCCGCGGCGCTGACTTCGTCTGCCGCATCGACTTGGGCCATCTCTTGGCTCAACGCTCTCTCGGGCGCGGCCTGGGTCTGGACCACCGGATCGACGGTCGGAACCGGATCGACGAGCGGTTGGTCAGCAACAGCTACGACTTGCGCCGCGGGCTTCGCGACAGGAGCTTTCACCTTCGCCACATGAGTCAGGCGGGATTTCACTTTTCGCATGACGTAGCGAGGCGGAGAGAAGCTGGGGTCGATGAGCGATGCGCGAGGCTGAGCGATTTCGGCCGGCGCTACCGCGACGAGGTCCTGCTCGATGCTCGCGCCGGAAATCTGCACTCCGCCAAGCCAGGAAAACTCGGAAGGCTTGACGATCACTTTCGTGGGAGAGTCCCACTGGGAAATGATCGTTCCAGCAGCCAAAAACAAGCTCGAAATCGCGAAGAGCGCGCCAGCGCCAGTCGCGAGAAGGAGGTTCGTCGATGCTGAGGAAGAGTTTTTGTTCCGTTCCATGAACCCGTGGCCAAAGAGGACTGCGTGTCCTCTCGAGAGCCGTATCGGTCGGTTTTCCCAACAAACTTAAGCCAACTACTTACAATCGTATGTCCGATGCAAGACGGTCGCAAGCGGAGTACTGAGAAAAACGACTCGGCAAAATCCGCCGAGTCCCGCCACCAGAGCCGGAACAACAGGCTTGGCGTGACTGCTTACTGGAACTCTTTCGCCGCGTATTGCTGACGAATCAGCGCACGCTCGAGCTTGAGCTTGTACTTCCTAAACGCGTGTTCATCAAGCTCAGCCTGCTTGAGCATCTCCTCCGCTTCCTGCTGCGCCTTGCGCGCGCGGCTCACGTCGATTTCGCCGCGCAGCTCGAGGGTCTCAGCCAGGAGCGTCACCTGGTCGTCGCGGACCTCGAAGAAGCCCGAAGAAATGATTCCGGCGGTCTCCGTTCCGTCGCTATGACGCGCTTTGAACGTGCCGGTCTCCAGCGTGCCGATCATGGGCGCGTGACCCGGAAGAACCTGGACCTGACCCTCGCTGCCGGTCAGCGTCAACTCTTCGGCGGCGACATTCTCGAGCAAACGACGCTCGGGAGAAAGGATAGTCAACTGGAGAGCCATTTTAACTCCTGAAAGAAGGGCCCCCTTTTCGAGGGCCCTTTTCCACTCGCTGAAATTACTTCAGCGTCTTTGCCTTTTCGATCGCGTCTTCGATCGTGCCGACCAGGTAGAACGCCTGTTCCGGCAGATCGTCGTGCTTGCCTTCGGCGATTTCGCGGAAGCCGCGGATCGTGTCCTCGATCTTCACGAACTTGCCCTTCAAGCCCGTGAACTGCTCGGCGACGAAGAACGGCTGCGAAAGGAAACGCTGGATCTTGCGGGCGCGGGCCACGACCAGCTTGTCCTCTTCCGAAAGCTCGTCCATGCCGAGAATCGCGATGATGTCCTGAAGGTCCTTGTAACGCTGGAGGACCGACTGGATCCTGCGCGCGACCGTGTAGTGCTCGTCACCGACGATGCGAGGATCGAGAACGCGGGACGTCGAGGCCAGCGGGTCGACGGCAGGATAGATGCCGAGCTCCGCGATCTGACGCGAAAGGTTCGTCGTCGCATCGAGGTGGGCGAACGTCGTTGCAGGCGCCGGGTCCGTGTAGTCGTCGGCGGGAACGTAGATTGCCTGAATCGAGGTGATCGATCCCTTGTTGGTCGAGGTAATGCGCTCCTGCAGCTCGCCCATTTCCGTCGCGAGGTTCGGCTGGTAACCGACGGCGGACGGAATGCGGCCGAGAAGCGCCGACACTTCCGATCCCGCCTGAGTGAAGCGGAACATGTTGTCGACGAACAGGAGAACGTCCTGGTTTTCCTCGTCACGGAAGTACTCGGCGACCGCGAGCGCGGTCAGCGCCACGCGAGCGCGCGCTCCAGGCGGCTCGTTCATCTGGCCGAAGACCAACGCGGTCTTGGTGATAACGCCCGACTCCGACATTTCCTGCCAGAGGTCGTTACCTTCGCGAGTGCGTTCACCCACGCCAGCGAAAACCGAGAAGCCGCCGTGCTGGGTCGCGATGTTGTTGATGAGCTCCTGAATCAGAACCGTCTTGCCGACGCCCGCGCCGCCGAACAGGCCGATCTTGCCGCCGCGCGCGTACGGTGCGAGCAGGTCGACGACCTTGATGCCGGTCCAGAACGGCTGAACCGTCGTGGACTGGTCGCGGAACGCCGGAGCCGGGCGGTGGATCGGGTAGAACTTCTTGGCCGGAACCGCGCCCTTCTCGTCGACCGGGTCGCCGGTGACGTTGAAGATGCGGCCGAGGGTCTCGCGGCCGACCGGCACCTTGATCTGCTCGCCGGTGTCCATGCCCGGGGCGCCGCGAACGAGGCCTTCGGTGCTGTCCATCGCGACGCAGCGGACGGTGTTCTCACCGAGATGCTGCGCGACTTCGAGAGTGAGGTTCCACTTCGTATCGTTGATCGCGGGGTTGGAAACCTTGACCGCGTTGAAGATCGCAGGAAGCCGACCCGCCTCGAACTCGACGTCGACGATCGGGCCGATGACCTGCTTGATCCGTCCCATGTTTTCTGATTTCGCTGTTGCGGACATAAATCAAATACCTCTCGGTTATTCCAAAAACGAAACTTATGCGCCCTTCTGGCTCTCGCTGCCGGCGATGATCTCCAAGAGCTCCTTGGTGATGCCGGCCTGGCGTTGCTTGTTGT
>CAYZKI010000293.1:0-4398 GCA_964478745.1 uncultured Bacteriovoracaceae bacterium | reverse complement strand
CTCAAGTCGCTGGCCAAGATGGAGAAGATCGAGATCAAGCCGCTGCCCGTCGGCGCGCACATCCGCATCCCGCCGCCCGCGCGCACCGGCAAGATCGTGATGCAGGTCAGGGACGCGGACCTGGGCTACGGCCCGAAGGTCGTCCTCTCCAACGTGAATCTGCAGCTCTCCGCCGGCGACCACCTCTCGGTCGGGGGCCTGAACGGCGCGGGAAAGAGCACGCTGCTCAAGGCGCTCGCGGGCAAGCTCGACCCGATTCGCGGCCGCATCGAGGAAGGCTACCAGGTCTCGGTCGCGTACTTCGCCCAGCACGTCGCGCAGGAGCTCGACCCGAACGAGACGGTGCTCGGCTCGCTCCAGAAGGCCGCGCACCTCGACGTCCTGCCGCAGGAGATCCTCGGCCTCGCGGGCGCGCTGCTCTTCTCGGGCGACGACGTCTACAAACCCGTCCGCGTGCTTTCGGGCGGCGAGCGCTCGCGCGTCGCGCTCGGCCAGGTCCTTCTTCGCAAGGCCACCTGCCTCGTGCTCGACGAGCCCACCAACCACCTCGACTTCCAGACCGTCGAGGCGCTCACCCAGGCCGTGCAGAAGTACGAGGGCACGCTCGTGGTGGTGAGCCACGATCGAAGCTTCATCCGCCGCGTCGGGACCAAGATCCTCGAGATCAGCGACGGCCGCGCGAGCACCTACCCCGGCACTTACGACGATTACGTGTGGAGCCTGGAGAAAGGCGCGTACGCGACACTGCAGGGAAGCGCGAAGCCCGACGGGGCGGGCGCGAAGGGCGCCGCGACCGGCGAAGCCGCCGACTCCGGGGCGTCGAGCACCAATTATAAGGAGCGGAAGAAAACCCTCGACCGGCGCCTGCGCCAGCTCGAAACCCAGATCGCGGAGCTCGACAAGAAGATGGCCGCGAATCAGGCGAAGATCGCCGCGATCAACGAGGAGCTGATCGCGAACGCCGCCGCCGCGACGACGAAGAAGATCCAGGAGATGGGAGAGCTGCAGGAGCAGGTGAACGCCTGGGAGTCGCAGTGGCTCGCCGCCGCCGAGGAGCGCGAGTCCGTCGCGCGTGAGATCGACGAGCTCGTGAGCGGGGGCAGGAAGGGCTGAGGCCCGGCTCCGCCGGCGGAGCTGGCCTCGCGAATCGGGGCTCCGCTTTGATTCTGTTGTAAATAACGCAATTAGTCATTGCCTGTGCCGAGTCCCGGGTGTAGCTCCGCACCATCCTGTTTCGGGTGTTTAGAAGGAGTACGCTCATGAAGAAGCATTTTGGTGTCCTGGCTCTTGCCCTGGTCCTGTTCCCGATGGCTGCCTCGGCAGCGTCGCTGAAGATCGACTCGAATGACGTGAAGGCTCTTCCGGAAGTGAAGGTTACCGGCGTTCACGTATGGAACGGCGGTGGGCTGGCAGCGGTTCAGCCGACGGCGACCCTCGAGTACATGCACGAATCTTGTAGCGGCTACGCGCTCGACGCCTCGACCGAGGAAATCGACGGCGTACTGCTCGTGTCGCTCAGCGTGCCGCCGATGGTCCGCGAGTGCCGCGGCCCCGCGCGCTTCCGCTCGCACCGCGTGCAGATCGGCTCGGACTTCACGGGCCTGCGCGTGCTGGTCCTGAATCCGACCGCGACGAACTAACCGCGGAACGGGTCAGTCAGTCAGTCAGTACTTCGCCTTCATCAGCTTCAGGACGTTGCCGTCGAGGTCTTCCCAGACCAGCATGTGCCCCCAGGGCATGTCCGACTCGCTGAGGATCTTCGCGCCGAGCTTCTCGAGCCTGGCGCGGTCGGCCTTCACGTCATCCGAGGCTAGCGTCAGCGTGCCGCCCGCGTGCGTCCCGTGCGAGTCGCGCTCGATGCGCGGAACCGCGCCGCCCTCGCTCCAGTGGATCGCGAAGCGGAGCGCGCCCACGTTGAACACCGTGAAGTGATCCGTGTCGTACGAGGGCTTCGAGCCCAGAAGCTCGGAGTAGAACCGGCGCGCGCGGCCCATATCGGACACGTTGTAGTAGAAGTCCTGGACGCCTGTGATCATCGTTCGTCTCCCGTGCCGAGATCTTAATCAGCGGAGCGCCTCGCGGCAAGCGATCATGAGCGTCAGCCAGCTCCGCCAGCGGAGCTGCCTACTCGAGGTACCTCTGGACCGAGATGACTTTGCCTTGAATCAAATTTTCCTCCTCACCAGAGAGCTCGAGAGGGGAGTAACGAGGATTCTCTGGGAGGAGGCGCACCTTCCCGTGCCTTTTCTCGAAACGTTTGACGGTGGCTTCGCCTTCGATCGTCGCGACGACGATCTCTCCGTCGCGGGCCGTGCCCTGCTTACGGACAATGACGTAGTCACCAGGGAGAATCCCGGCGCCAACCATGCTCTCCCCGGTGACCTCTAGAGCGAACAATTCGCCCCGCCATTTCATGGGAACCGCGAGGGTCCCCAAGCTTTGTTGAACCGCATCGATCGGCCGGCCCGCGGGCACGACGCCCAGGATCGGGATGTCGATCGACTGCGATCGATGCGCCAGCTGGATCCCGCGCGCGACGCCTTCGTCCTTCGCGAGGAATCCTTTCCTGATCAGCGCTCGAACGTGATCCTGAACCGTTCCCACCGCCGCGAAGCCGAAGTGCTTGGCGATGTCCCGATAAGTCGGGGGCCTGCCGAACTTCGCGACCGCGGATTCGATGTAGGAAAGAATCTCGGCCTGCTTCGGTGAAAGGCCGGATTCGGAATCGGGCTTTTTACGGACGGTCACTTTCGACCTCCTTCAGAGTGTCTGGCTCACGGGGTTGTGAGGCTCGGAGTTGAGCGACACAGAGAATCATCAAGTCCGACAGATCCGTCCAGTGGCTTCCTCTAATGGAGGGGCCGATCTGCGTCTTCAGACCCGGGATGAGACCCGGAGCGGAACCGCCAGCGCTTTGGCTCTTTTGAGAAATCACGGCCATTTCGGGCTGCAAATTCCCGATCATCGTATTCCTGAGCGAGCTGCTGGAACTTAAATTCCGTGACACCATACAAGTGTATGGTATACTGATTTTCAGGCTCGAATACAAGGAAAACATCGAAGTTTTCTTCAGAAATTCGAGTCGAGGGGAGCTTTCGAATGACCTCACTCATCAGCAATCTGAAGGCGCTTCGGGACGTTCCGCTTCGCGAGCAGCTTTCGACATTGTTGAAGGCGAGCACCCCGATCCAGCGGCCGGGCTTCCCGTTCTCGATGATCGAAGGGGAGATTCCCCGCGGGGCGCTCGTCGAGGTCAGCGGAGCACTGGGCTGCGGCAAAACCGAAGCGGTCCTTCAGCTGCTCTCCGAGAACCCCGAAGTGCGGACGGCCTGGGTGGAGGAGAACCTCACCCTTTACCCGGTCGCTTTCCAGCAGCTCAGGGCCCGCCTCGAGCGGATGCTCTTCGTCGACGCGAGCCGCGAGTCGGAGCTCGCGCTCTGGTCGGCGCAGCAGATTCTCAGAAGCGAGGCGTTCGGCATCCTGGTTCTCGTCGCGCACGACCTGACGGAGCTCGCGCTTCGCAGGCTTCAGCTCGCCGCCGAGCGCGTGGGCACGACGGTCATCCTCCTGAGCGATCAGTCCAGCCACGTCGGCAACTGGCCGATGGCGATGCAGCTCGAGGTCGGCCGCGTGAACGGCCGCATCGAGGCGCGCGTGCTCAAGCGTCGCGGCGCCGCGGTCACGCCGCTTCTGCCTTCATCCGATTCCCTGCCTTCATCCGAGCCTTCGGCCGCGCTCATGACGAGGGCGCAGGCATGAAAAGTTTCGAATGCCGGACATTCGGAAGCGCGAAGTTCTCCGCTTCTCCCTCCGTTGCCGGGCCCGCGCGCTTTCGCGTGTCTGGCATTCGATCCCCGAAAAATTTTCCCGCCCCCACACACCACAACCACCCACACTCACTCATTCCCACTCATTTCAAGGACGAAAGGAGCGCGGTTCGCGATGTTGTTGAGCGTCTGTCTGACTGGCCTGGAAGCAGTGATGTCCCAGTTTTTTCCGCTTTTGTACCCGTTCAAAGATTCACCCAGCGAAAGGAGATGGAGGAACACGCCCCGCTAAATTCCAAAACTGAGAACGATCCGAACAAACACAGCAGTTGAACTGAATACGAAACCTCAATGGAGCCCGGGGAGTCCCGGGGGAAAGAACAAAAATGGATTTCACGACCGGATTTTCGCCAGACTTCTCGAACGATCTCTCAAACGATTTCACGACCGCGGAGCTGGCTTTGGAATTTGCGGACACGATGGGGCTGAGAGTGGATCTCTCCGAGCTCGACCACGAGGTCCGGGCTTTGGAAGGGTCGGGGGGTTGGCTGTCCGCGACTCCGCCGTCCTCTTACCGAAGCTCGCGCGGCGGCGGTGACGACGACGACTTCCCGCTCAGCCGGCCCAAGCG
>CAYZKI010000292.1:0-4398 GCA_964478745.1 uncultured Bacteriovoracaceae bacterium | reverse complement strand
GCGGAGTCCTGGATCGTCGACACCATCTTCGCCGACGAGGCGCCGTCCCCCTGCAGCTTCTTGTTCAGGAGCATCTCGGTGTTCATGCGGATGCTCGTCAGCGGGTTCTTGAGATCGTGGGCCACGGTGGAAAGGAGCTCCTCGCGCATGCGCAGCCCTTCCTCCGCCTGCTGCAGGAGCCTGGCGTTGTCGATGGCGAGCGCGATCTGGTGGCTGACCTCCTGCGCGAACTGCAGCATCTGGTCGTCGTAAGGCCTGTCCTCGCGGTCCATCCGGCAGAGGAGCAGCACCCCGAGAACCCGGTTTCGCGCGCGCAGCGGAACCGCGAGGAAGGAGTGGATCCCGAGGGAAACGAGCTTCGGATCGGCCACCTTCGAGTGCAGGATGGGCCGCCCGGACTCGAGGATCTCGCTCGACGAGAAAAGCGAGCCGAGGCCCTGCGGAAGGTCCGCGTGCAGCGAGGTGAGGAGGGCTTCGCGCCTGCCGCTGGAGATCGCCACCGCCGCCGGCCTCAGGAGGCCCGACCCCTCGGTCAGCTCGATCACGCAGAGGTCGCAGAGCCAGTCGACGGCGAGGCTCGCGACCCTGGGAAGCGCCGTCTTGGGATCCGCGCTCTCGGTGACGATCTTCCCGGTCTGCGCGAGGAACGCCGCCCGCCGCTCCGTGCCCTGCAGGGTGTCGCGCGCCTGCTTCGCGCGGGCGTGCGACGCCTGCTCGTGCCGCGCGATCCTGAGCAGCAGGGCGCCCAGGATGGTCAGGATCAGGAGCTTTCCGACGGCCATCCCGACGATCGTGCGGGTCGAAGCCTCGGTCTTCTCCTGGAACTCATGGTGAGTGCGCTCGAGCCCGCTCCGGAGGCTCGCTCTCAGGTCGTCGAGCGAGCGCTCGAGATCGATCCGCTTGGGGCGGATCAGGGTCCGCAGGATCCAGCCCGCTTTCGCGGGGGACTCGTTGAACGCGCGCTGGGTCAGCTTTCCGAAGTCGGCGTTCGCGTCGGCGATCTTCTGCAGGGTTCCCGAGACCGCCATGTTCCCGGCGCTCGCGGCGACGAGCGAGTCGAGGGTGTCGGCGAACTCGCGGGTCGCTCTCCTCTCGTTGCGCCGATGCTCCGGCTCGCGGGTCAGGAAGAACGCACGCACTTCCGAAAGCCGCCTCTCCTGCAGCCGGGCGAGCTCGTCGCTCAAGAGGAGGTTCCGGGTATCCGTCTCGACGATCGCATGCTGAGTCCGAGCGAGCGACTGGAACGTGTTCACCGAAATGACGGTCATGACCACGAGCAGGACCGCCAGGCCGAGGAAGGTCGCCAACATCTTGCGGTCGAAGGGCCATGACGACATGACGGAATCTTGAAACTGCAATCGACATTCCCCGTCAACCGGCCGAGCGGGCGGGCCGCTTGCCGCTGCCCTTCGGGACCAGCGAGAGCGTCAGCGGGATCATGTTCCCGAGCGCATCGAGCGTCAGCGTTCCCGAGTACTTCACGCGCGAATCCTTCGAAAGCAGCTTCAGGAGGTTCGGCGGGAGCTCCAGCTCCCAGATGCTCCCTTCGATCCGCCGCGCCGGTATCGAGATCGGGATGTCCGTGAGCTCGGCCTTGAGCCGCGCGTTTGCCGCCGTGACCAGGCTTTCGCTTACCTCGATCCGTTGGCGGAGAGGGGCGCCCGGGAAGCGCTCCTGCTGCACGGACAGATGTATCGCGCCGGTGGTCTCGTCGAGCCTCACCGTGCTCGCCTGATCGGTATCGGAAGGAATGTGGATATTCAGAGGGGCTCGTGGCGCGGCCGCTCTTTGCGGGATGGAAGCGCAGGCGGCAATCGCGAAGAGGAAGCCCACGGAAATATTCGCTCGAGAAGCGCCGGTTCCCACTCAGGCGAGTTTTGCAAAAGCCAAACCATGGATTCTCACGCGGCCCGCTGGTTCCCGTCCCGGCCCTTCGCGCGCTCTTCCTCGATCTGCCTGCCGAGAGGGTCCACCGAGTTCCCGTGCTTAAGCGCGGACCATCCCGTCGGAATCGAGGCGATCAGCACGCCGACCAGGCCCGAAATCACCAGCCAATCTCCCAAGCTCATGCCGGAAAATGCTGCATTCACCGGACCAATGGATTCGTGATAGGGCTGATAATCAGCATGGACTATGACCGGCTCAAGCTCCTGCTGGAGCAGCAGGAGCGTTTTCCGCATCATTTCACGCTGAAGTTCATCGGCTTGAACTCCCCGGCCTTCAACGAGGGCGTGCGCGACCTCGAGGCTCTTTATCCGAAGCTGAAGAAGCAGGGGCAGCGCCTGAGCGCGAAGGGCGTCAACCTGGCGCTGACCTACGTCTATCTCGCCGCGAACGCGGACGAGATCATCCTGCTCCTGAAAAGCGTTTCCACCATCCGCGACGTGAAGGTGATCCTCTAGGCCGGGTGACCTATCTCCCGGGATACGCTACCCTGGAGAGGTGAAGATCGGCGTTTTCGATTCCGGCTTCGGCGGGCTGACCATCCTCAAGTCCCTTCTTGAGCGCCTCCCCCAGTACGATTACCTGTACCTGGGCGACAGCGCCCGCAGCCCCTATGGCGGGCGAAGCCTCGAGATCGTCCACAAGTTCACGCGCGAATCGGTGCAGTGGCTCTTCGATCAGGGTTGCGGGCTCGTGGTCCTGGCCTGTAACACGGCTTCGGCCCAGGCGCTGAAGAACATCCAGCAGCTCGATCTTCCCGCGCGCTGGCCCGACCGCCGCGTCCTGGGCGTGATCCGGCCCTCGGTGGAGGCCCTGGCGGGGCTGCCGCCCGCCACTCCTCCGGCCCTGCGCAAGCCCGACATCTCGGGTGGCTCGGTGGCGGTGCTGGCCACCCGCGGGACCGTTGCCTCGAACTCGTACGCGCTCGAGATGGCGAAGCTCGCTCCCGGGCTCAAGCTCGTCCAGCAGGCCTGCCCCCTGTGGGTCCCTCTGATCGAGGCGGGGGAGCTCTCCGGGCCCGGCACCGAGCATTTCGTGCGCCTGTACCTCGAACCGCTCTTCAAGAGCCCCGACGTTCCCAAGCGCATCCTGCTCGGGTGCACGCACTATCCCCTGCTTCTTCCGCTGATCCTGCCGACGGTCCGGGCCCTGGCTCCGGGCGGCGTCCAGGTCATCTCGCAGGGCGAGGTCGTCGCCGAGCGCCTCGAGGACTGGCTGAAGAGACATCCCGAGATGGACGCGCGCCTGGGCCGCGGCGCTCCCGTGGGCGAGCGCCGCTTCGCCACGACCGACGACGCGATCTGGTTCGCGGAAAGCGGCGAGCGCATCCTCGGGACGCCGATCACCGCGGAGAACGTCGAGCTCCGTCCCGTGGAAAACTAGGCCTTCTCCGCGAGATAATCGAGCACCGCGAGCGTCTTCTCACGGATCCGCGCGCTCGCGGTCTCTAGATTTCTGAGGAACTCTTCCTGCGCGGGATGCTCGCCGTCGACGATGTCGGTGATCGACTTCAGCGCGAGAAACGGCACGCCCAGCATCCACGCCACCCACCCGATCGCGGCGGCTTCCATCTCCTTGGCGGCGCCCTCGTTGCGATCGATCAGCTCGAGGCAGCGGGCCGTGAAGTCGAGGGAGTTGCCCGTCGAGATGCCCCCTTCCTTCAGGCCCAGCTCGCGAGCCATCCCGGAGCGGTTCGCGACCGGGTAGGAGCCGAATCCGTATTCCTCGAAGCCCCCGGGCAGCGGGATCCTCCGGTCATGGAAGTTCAAAGGGCGGTCGCTCAGGTAGACGTCGCCGATCTCGCCGCCCCGCTTGCGAAATCCGCCCGCGGTGCCCGCGTTGATGCAGAGATCAGGCTTGAACCCGGAGAGCGTGACATAAGCGTTCAGCGCGGCGGGCTCCGTCCCGATGTTGTCGACGCCGAAGCGGGGGTCCTTTCCGTTCAGCGAAAGAAGCAGCTCGAAACGGTCGCGGTACCTTCCGCGGTAATGCCGGAACGGCAGGCGCGGGTCGCCGAAGCCCGGGTCGAGGACCAGGTTCAGCGCGCGGATCAGCGGGGCGGCCTCGGCTTCCATGGCGAAGATCAGCGCGACTCTCTTCATGAGACCGATGTAGCACAAAAAAGCGCGCGCGGTATGGCCCGCAAGGCCGCTTCCCTCTAAGATCGGGCCATGAAGCTTTACGCGACTCCGCTTTCGCATTTCTCGAGGAAAGTCCGCGTGCTCCTGGACCTCTATGGAGCCGACTACGAGCTCGTCGACGTGGGCAACGTGGCGGAGGGGCCGAAGGAGAAGTTCGCGGGCAACCCCCTGTCCCGCGTGCCCGTGCTCGTCGACGGAACGAACTGGATCGTCGACTCGGATCACATCGCGGAGTACGTGGTGAGCAGGCTCGACCCCTCCGACCGGTACCGCGTCCGCTCCCGCGACCTGGAGGACCTGAACATCCGGGCCG
>CAYZKI010000291.1:3575-4401 GCA_964478745.1 uncultured Bacteriovoracaceae bacterium | reverse complement strand
CCCGAGAGCAGCACGAGGTAGGCGCTGTACTCCTTGCCGAGCAGACGCTTGACCATGGCCTCGGCATCGCCCTTCTCGGCGAGCGCCGCGACCTGGATCGACCAGCCGGTGCCGGACGGCTCGGTCGGCACCGCGACCTGGCCCGGCGGCGCCTGCGCGACCGCAGGAGCCGCAGCCGGCGCGGGGGCGGCGGGCGCCGCCTGGGCGGGCGGAGCGGGCGCAGCCGTGCGGGCCGCCGGCTCTGGAGCGGTCGACTTGGGCTGCAGACCGGGGATGTCGTTCGACTTCAGGCTCTCGCCGGAGGCATTGTAGGCGGTGACGGCGATGTAATAGGTGCCAATGTCCATTCCTGAGATCGTATAGATCGGCGCGGTCGCGGGCCCGAGGTAGGAAGCCTCGCCGATGCGATCGTGAACGCCGGGCTGGGTGCCGCGGTAGATATAATAACCCGTGAGCGCCTCCGAGGTCGGGTCCCATGTTACCCGAACCGAATTGCCGCAAGTGGCCTCGAACCTGCGAGCCGTGCTGAGCTCCCCACATCCGCTCGAAGCGAATACGCTCAGAAACCCGACAGAAAGAACGACACGTTGAATGGCGCTTGAGGAACGAATCATAGGTAGAGCCGCTCTTACCTTAAATGACTCTATGTGTCATCAGGAAGTCGCTCGCCCTGAAATGGAAAGGCCCCGAGGCCGAAGCCTCGAGGCCTTTGAATCGAAATAGACTCAGCCTGAATCAGCTGCTGCCGCCCGACTTGTTCGAGCCGCCGCCGGCCGCCGGGGTCTTGCGAGCCGCGCCCCGAGAAGACTTTCCAGCCTTCGTAGAG
>CAYZKI010000291.1:0-3565 GCA_964478745.1 uncultured Bacteriovoracaceae bacterium | reverse complement strand
TCGTAGAGCCTGCGGCCTTCCCGCCACGACCGCCCTGGCGAGTGCCGCCGAAGAGCTTCTTGAAACGGCCCATCGGGTCCTTCGGGGCCTGCTGAGCTGCCGGAGCGGCTTCCGCTCCTTCAGCGCCTTCAGCGGCCTTGGGCTTGCGCTTCCGGTCCAGCTCCGGACGATCCACGAGCTCGACCACTGCCATTTCGGCAGCGTCGCCCCAGCGGCGATCCGCCATCTTCAAAACGCGGGTGTAACCGCCGTTGCGGCTGCCGTAGCGCTTCGCGAGCTCGGTAAAGAGCTTCGCCACCACCGCGTTATCGCGGGTGCGGTCGAAGGCCAGACGGCGCGAAGCCGGGGAGCCGGACTTGCCGAGGGTGATCAGGCGATCCACGACACGACGAATTTCCTTCGCCTTCTGGACCGTGGTCACGATCTGTTCCTGGGTGATCACGCTGTTAGCCATGTTGCGGAACATGGCCAGGCGGTGCGAGGTATTCCGGCCAAATTTCCGACCGTCTACATTGTGTCTCATAAATCTAACTCACTCCTAAATCTCACTTGCGAGGTCGGGGCCTTCGGAATCGATCCTCCGGCCCCTCGCCTCAGACTTGAGCGGGCTCCCGCTCAGTCTTCGATATCGTCGCTTTCGTCGAACTCTTCACCCGC
Organism: uncultured Bacteriovoracaceae bacterium; assembly: GCA_964478745.1. Classification (GTDB taxonomy): domain Bacteria; phylum Bdellovibrionota; class UBA1018; order UBA1018; family UBA1018; genus CAYZKI01. The sequence goes on along the minus strand of CAYZKI010000291.1, from coordinate 2,908 downwards.
GCCGCGGTCGCTCATGATGCGATTCTCATCGACATCCGAATCAGCCGGCTTCGGCGGCTGCGACGGCGGAACGAAACCATCGAGCTTCATGCCCAGGCTCAGGCCCATCTCGGACAGGATGTCCTTGATCTCGTTGAGCGACTTGCGGCCGAAGTTCTTCGTCTTGAGCATTTCAGCTTCGGTCTTCTGAACCAGCTCATAGATGTACTTGATGTTCGCGTTCTGCAGGCAGTTCGCGGAACGAACGGAAAGCTCGAGCTCCTCGACCGAACGATAGAGGTTCGGGTTGAACTGAGTGCCACTCTCTTCCTTGATGACTGCGACCGGTTCCGGCTCCTCTTCGAAGTTGAGGAACACGGAGAGCTGGTCCTTGAGGATCTTCGATCCGAGCGAAACCGCGTCTTCCGGGCGAACCGAGCCGTCGGTCCAAACTTCGAACGTCAGCTTGTCGAAGTCCGTGCGCTGGCCGACGCGGCTCTGCGTGACGGTGTAGTTCACGCGGCGGATCGGCGAGAAAAAGGAGTCGATCGGAATCCAGCCCACCGGCATGTCGTCCGCCTTGTTGTTTTCCGAGGCGCGGTAGCCGCGACCGCGGGAAACCTGGATCTCGGCGCGAAGCTTGCCGCCCTTGCCCAAGGTCGCGATGTGCTGTTCCGGATTGAGGATCGAGATCTGCTCGGAGCAGATGATGTCCGCTGCGGTCACGGTGCCAGGACCGGTCTTGTCGATCACGACCGTGGCCTGCTCGCCGTGGAGCTCGAAGCGCACTTCCTTGAGATTGAGAATAATCTCGGCGACATCTTCCTTCACGTCCGGCATCGGAGTGAACTCATGCACGACGCCATCGATCTTCACCGCGGTGATTGCCGCGCCCTGAAGGGACGACAGAAGCACGCGACGAAGCGAGTTGCCGAGGGTCAGGCCGAAACCGCGCTCGAGCGGCTTAGCCACGAATTTGCCGTAGGTGTTCGTCAGGGATTCCTTGTCGACGTCCAGTGCCTTCGGCTTGATCAGATCACGCCAGTTCTTTTCCAACATCGTTTTCTCTCCTAGTGACCCCTCACTTGCGCATCCTGCTCAAGCTATGCGGGGAAATGCGACTGGCCGGGCGTAAGCGCCGAGCCAGCGCGGTTGCAAAAAACCCAGAATCTTACTTCGAGTAGAGCTCGATGACCATCCGCTCTTCCATCGGAGCCGTGATGTCATCACGAGCCGGAAGATCGCGGACGCGCGACTTGAAAGCGGCGGCATCGAGTTCGATCCACTGAGGGATCTCACGGCGCTTGACCGCTTCAAGCGATCCAGCGATGCGAGCCATCGTCTTGCTCTTGTCGTGAACGGCGATCTCATCGCCCTTCGAAACGAGGTACGAGGGAATGTTCACGCGGCGGCCATTCACCTGGAAGTGACCGTGACGAACCAGGTGGCGAGCTTCAGCGCGCGAGTTCGCGAATCCGGAGCGATAGACCACGTTGTCCATGCGACGCTCGAGCATCGAAAGGAGGTTCGTGCCGGTGACGCCCTTCATGCGCTCGGCCTTTTCGAAGAGCGCGCGGAACTGCTTCTCGAGCATCCCGTACATCTTCTTGATCTTCTGCTTCTCACGAAGCTGCAGACCGTATTCCGAGAACTTGATCCGGCCCTGGCCGTGCTGTCCCGGCGGATAACCGCGGCGCTCGAACGCGCACTTATCGGTATAGCAGCGGTCGCCCTTCAAAAAGAGCTTCTGATTTTCGCGGCGGCAAATACGACAAACTGAACCACAATAACGAGCCATGGAACTACACCCTTCTCCGTTTCGGCGGGCGGCAGCCGTTATGAGGAATCGGGGTCACATCTTCGATGTAGGTAACCCGCAGCCCAGCTGACGCGAGCGCGCGAAGCGCGGACTCGCGACCCGCCCCAGGGCCGCTGACGAAAACTTGAACAGAACGCATCCCGTTTTCAACGGCCTTGCGAGCCGCGTCTTCAGCCGCGACCTGCGCAGCGAACGGAGTGTTTTTGCGGGAGCCGCGGAAGCCTTTGCCACCCGCGCTCGACCAACAGATCGCGTTGCCCATCGTATCGGTGATGGTCACGACCGTGTTGTTGAACGAAGAGAGGACATAGACGTTGCCGCTGGCGACGTTCTTACGTCCCTTCTTCACCTTCTTCACAGCAGTTTCGGTTCCTGCTGCAGCTGCTTCTGTACCTGCTTCTGTTTTCTGTTCAGCCATTTCTAGATCCTATTACTTCGAAACCATTTTCTTGCCCGCGATGGAGATCGCAGGACCCTTACGAGTGCGCGCGTTCGTATGCGTGCGCTGACCGTGAACGGGCAGACCCTTACGATGACGAACGCCGCGATAGCAGCCCAGGTCGACAAGGCGCTTGATATTCAGGCTGACCTCACGACGGAGATCGCCTTCCACGCGAACCGAGCGGTCGAGGATCTCACGGATCTTCGCGACTTCGCCTTCGCTGAGCGCATCGGACTTCTTGCTGGGGTCGATCCCAGCCTGGGTGAGAATCTTGTTCGCGGACGAACGACCGATCCCGTAGATGTACGTCAAAGCGACTTCCATTCTCTTGTTACGGGGAAGGTCTACACCAGCAATACGAGCCATTTACTATCTTTCCTCTGTTTAACGTCCAAATGAGGCCAAAGCCCCGAAATTTTACCTAACTACGATTTAACCCTGACGCTGCTTATGGCGGGTGTTTTCGCAGATCACGCGAACGACGCCGCGGCGACGGACGACTTTGCACTTGTCGCAGATTTTCTTCACTGATGCGCGCACTTTCATAGCAACCTCAAACCCAAAAAGGATCCACTGGGCAAAGCCCGATTTCGTAAGGGAGGAACTTACTTACACGTTCCCCGGCTCAAAAAACAGTCAAAATCTCGGGCCCATGCGGTGTTATTGCG